>NZ_JBLIXL010000011.1:0-97092 GCF_047525455.1 Marinomonas phycocola | reverse complement strand
GCGGAATAAGTCGAAGAATAGTCACAAAAATAGCCGCACTGACTATTATTCAGTGGTTTAATCATTTAGAAGGGAACAAAATAAACAATTTGAAAATTGTAATTTCCTAAATGCACCACGGGTTTATTTTTATGTTAACCACCTGATCTCTTTGCTGTGATTTTTTTAGATAGAAGTATGTCTAATATTTTGTCTCTATGGTCGCCCTGTATTTCGATAACACCATCTTTAACTGTGCCGCCAGTAGCGCATTTTGCTTTTAACTCTTTCGCCAGTTTGGTTAAGTCTTTAGGGGTGAGTGCTAGTTCTGTAATAAGCGTTGCCCCTTTGCCTTTTCTTCCTTTTGTTTCGTACATTACTTTTACTTTGCCAGACCCGATGTTCTGACTTTCTTCTTTACAATGACATACATTGATCGAATTTTGACAATGAGGGCACATTCTCCCTGTCTCGGTTGAATAAACCAGTTTACTAGACATTTCTTTTCTCACGTATTCTGTTTTTGCAAAGGCTAAAGTTTAGCATCAATGGGTACGGTCACAATCTTTTGCAAGCAAATTAAATTATTGACTACAATAATAAGTGTTGCTGTTAAAAGTTGATTCATTATGCGTTCAAAATATTCTATCACGAAAGCATTGTGTGCTCATGTTCCTTTAGCGTTAGAGCTAGGGGAAAGGGATAAGATATTTTACGAATTTTATTCTTATTCTAAATTCGGTTTTTTTTCGGCAGAAGATCTTTATTCAAAATTTGAACGTGCTCAAAATGAAGCCCACTACTTGGTTATGGAAAATAAGTTGACTGTTATTGGTTGGATTGTTTTTGTGTTTCGAAATGAACAAAAAACAAAAGCAGAAATACTCATAAAAGTAAGAAAGAATTATGACTACACAGATGTCATGAGCCACTCCATTCGTAGCCTGTTACCTGTGTTAGGCTGCATTGGCTTAGAGCACATATCGACTAAGGTGGATGCAAATAATCAATTGTACTGTCGAATTTTTGAAGAGGCTGGCTTAACGCCAATTAAACAAACGTTACCGGACTCTAATTTGAATAAATTCATTGTGCATTTGACGGGATTTTATTGGTGTTTAGATTAAATATCCGTCTTTAGCGTGTTGTTTTTCTTCGTTAGTCAGAACCTTGATATTTCAACCATAATAAGGTTTCGGAAAAACTGTCAGAATAAGGTGCATGGACGGTCATCGTTTGCCCCCCTACTGGATGGGAAAAGGTTATATTCAGAGCATGCAAAAACATTCTTTTAGGCAAGGCGCCGTGTTTGAACAGCGCATTATAATGGCGACAACCGTAGCGTGTGTCGCCTATTAGAGGATGAAAAATGTGCTTGAAGTGCCGCCTGATTTGATGTTTTCTACCTTGAAAAGGGGTGACCTCTACTAAAGAGCAGCGGGCTTCTGGATAGCGACTGACGGGCATAGGAAGAGTGAATGTAGACAATGTTTTATAGGCCGTTTCTGCTGCCTTCTCTGTGCCTGCCACCTTTATTCGAGCGGAGCCTTTTATTTCATCTATTCTAGCCAATGGGTAATCTATATGTCCAGTCAAAGAGAGGTGCCCTCTGACTAATGCATGATACGTTTTACTGATTTCATGGTTTTCAAACTGTGACCCTAATACTCTTGCTATAACGGGCGATAACGCGAGTATGAGTACGCCTGAAGTGGCTCTGTCAAGGCGATGAACAGGAAATACCCATTGCCCTATCTGATCTCTTAAGCGCTGAACGACAGCATCTTCTTCATGCTTATCTAAATGAGTTCGATGAACAAGTAATCCTTCTGGTTTATTGATCGCTATGATGTAGTCATCTTGAAATAAAATAGTTAATTCCATCATGCGTTATGTGTCAACATAAAGAGTTTAATTTGATCCATTGCAAGATTGGATAAGGTTTGCATTGCTTCGTCGCTTGCCCAAGCAACATGAGGAGTCAAAATAAAGTTAGGGTAGTCAGAAAGCTGATTTAACGGATGGTTTTCCGGCATAGGTTCAACAGTAGCAACATCCATTGCTGCACCTGAAATTTCGTTGTTTTTAATGGCTTCAATTAGGGCATGCTCATCGACTAAGCCACCTCGACTTACATTAAGCAAAAGTGCTGATGATTTCATGTCTCTCAGCTCTTGTTGACCAATTAAAGACCTATTTTCTGCTGTTAAAGGGCAATGCAGCGTAATGATGTCTGCGACTTTGATGCCTTCTTCAAAAGACACTCGGCCTTCTCGAATCGTCTGAGCATTTCTGCGTTCTGAGAAAAGGCATTTTATGCCGAATGCTTGGGCAATACGGGCAATGTTTTGACCTATGTTACCACTACCTACTATTAACATAGTACTGTTTGCTAAGTCTTTAATTGGGTGATCAAGAAAGCAAAAGTGGGTGGATTCAGACCATTTCCCTTTTTTTACATCGCTAATATAAGAACCCAAATTACGTTTTAGATTTAATAACAAGGAAAATGCGTGTTCTGGAACACTGTTGGCCGAATAGTTCGCCACGTTGTTAACAACGATGTTATTGGCACTGCAGTAATCCAGATCAACATTGTTCATGCCCGTTGCGGTAATTTGAATCATTTTTAGGCGTTTGCATTGGGATAAGTGTTCAGCCGTCAATACGGTTTTGTTGACCAAAATAATGTCCGCATCTGTTATCCGCTCAACAATGTTGGTTGTTTTCGTATCGGCATACTCTACAATTTTTAACGAATTGTTGGGTGCGTTAAATTGTATGTAATCTGGGAATGAGCCTCGATCTAGGAAGACAGCTTTCATTATGTTTCCTTTTTTATTTTGACAACATAGGCATAAGAAAAGGCATAATATTTTTCAATACATATTGTTGCCCTTCAGGGTTAGGGTGCAATCCATCGTCTAGCATTAAGCTGTCATTTAGAGCGACATTGTCTAGCATAAATGGAACGTAGGCTTCTAATTCGTATTGTTCGGATAGCGATTGAAAAAGAGTGAAAAATTGATTGGTATAGCGTTTCCCATAATTCGGAGGTATACGGTTTCCGATAAGAAGAACATCCGCATTATGTGCAAGTGACTGTTCTATCATATTTGCTAAGTTGCCTTTCGTTTTGTTTAAAGGGTAACCTCTAAGTCCATCATTTGCCCCTAACTCAAGAATCACAATACTTGGGGAGTGTGTTTTCAACAATGCATTAAGGCGTGCGAGGCCTCCTTGGGTGGTTTCTCCACTGACACTTGCATTGATAATGGAATAATTCGTTTTTTGAAAATCAGGCGTGTTTTCTAATAAAGAAACCCATCCTTGATTCACCTTAAGATTATAAGCAGCGCTTAAGCTGTCTCCCATTACAAGAATGCTATTGGCATAAGTGGAAGAGGTGAATAATAAAAGCGCTGACATCAATAAAAATTTAATGTGGTTTAAGAAATGCATTTTTCTTACCTTTAAGAATGAGAATGAGTACGTATATGAAGACGAATTTTGCAATTAAAACACAAAACTTAACTCATACGGTAAAAACAGCAGAAGAAGAACTAACGATTCTAAATGACGTTTCTATTCAAATTGCTGAAGGTGAATCCGTTGCGATAGTTGGTGCATCGGGCTCAGGTAAGTCGACGTTATTAGGTTTGATCGCTGGTTTGGACGTATCATCAAGTGGGGATGTTTTTTTATACGATCATAACTTATCTGCATTGGATGAAGAAAAGCGTGCAGATTTGAGAGGACAATATGTGGGTTTTGTCTTTCAGTCTTTTCATTTATTGCCGAGCTTAACTGCACTGGAAAATGTCATGCTTCCGGGGGAACTAAAAGGTGACAAAGAAGCCAAGCAAAAAGCCACTGAGTTTTTGACTCAAGTGGGTTTAAGTCATCGTTTGCAACATTATCCTAGACAACTGTCCGGTGGTGAGCAACAGCGTGTTGCGATTGCACGTGCGTTTGCGTCTTCACCTAAAGTATTGTTCGCAGATGAGCCCACGGGTAATTTGGATTCTGATAATGGTAAAATTGTGACCGATCTTTTATTTGAATTAAATGAAAAGCAAGGTACGACGCTGGTGTTGGTGACACATGATCAAAGGTTGGCCCAGCGATGTGGGCGTCAAGTAATGATGTCATCTGGTAAAATCAGTGAGCCGACACAGTTAGATAAGGAGTAAGTGTTATGTTAGCTGTGAAAATGCTTATTCGAGAAATACGCAACGGTGACGTACTGACGTTATTATTTGCGCTTATTTTGTCTGTTTCTACCGTGACTGGAATTGATTTATTTGTTGATCGGTTACAAACGTCATTTACGATTCAATCCGCTACACTATTAGCTGCCGATAGGGTGGTTAGAAGTAACTCTGTAATCTCTCAAGAAAGGATTGAATACGCTGAAAATAAAAATTTAGAGACAGCGCAAAAAACGTCTTTTTCTTCGATGGTATTTTCTGACGAAGGGTTACAACTTTCGCAAGTGTCTTCTGTCACAGAAAGTTACCCATTGCGCGGCAGCTACTTGATTGATGATGTGTCTTTTGGTGCAGGTTATGAAGTAGAACAAGGTCCTAAAGTTGGAGAAATTTGGGTTTCTTCACGATTGGCGAGTTTACTCAGTGTCAATATCGGTGATGCTGTCTATGTTGGTGAAAAAGAGTTCATCATCCGTCACTTTTTAGTACGTGATCCTGGATCAACTGGATCTGCTTTTGCTATTGCCCCAAGGGCTGTCATTAATCAGTTCGATTTGGCTGCTACTGAAGTGATTCAACCGGGAAGTCGTGTACGTTATTCGTTATTGCTTGCGGGCAATGAAGACGCATTAACTCAATATGAAGAATGGATTATCCCTAATCTAGAAAAAGGCGAACGCTGGAGAACGCCAAAAAGCGGAGGGCAAGGTATTAATTCTGCTATTGACCGCGCGGAATCTTTTTTATTGTTAGCAGGTACTTTGGCCGTGGTAATGTCTGGGGTTGCCATGGCATTAGCCTCTTCACGGTATGTCAGACGCCATTTAACTCAAGTTGCGGTAATAAAAACGTTGGGCGCAACGCCGAGAAAGATTGCTAATATTTTACTGTCTCAACTCGCCATTATTTTTATTGTGGGAACAGGGGTAGGGCTGCTCTTAGGTTGGCTTATTCAAGAAATGATTGCGCTGAGTTTGGCAAATTTATTGTCTACTGTCTTACCTAATGCCTCGGTTAGTAATCTCTGGCTTGGTTTCATAACAGGTTTAATGTCCCTGTTGGCTTTTTGTGTTCCATTATTAATGCGTCTTTTTGATGTTTCTCCTCTTACCGTTTTACATCCAGAGGGAAAAATTCAGCTAAAATCTCTGCAACTTTATGTCGTTGCTTTGATTGGTATGTATTTATTAATGGTTATATATACTGGTGGATTATTGCTTCCTTCTATTATGATTGTCGCTATTTTTATTGTTGCTATATTGATAGGTTTTATTGGGTATTTACTGTTTAAACTTGGTAGGACATTAACCTCTGGTGTGGTCAGTGGTTGGCAAATTGGCTTGGCGTCTTTACATCGGCGTTTGATGGGAAACTTATTCCAGTTGTTGGTGTTCACGTTGATTATTATGCTGGGACTCATTTTGATTGGGGTGAAGTCGAGCTTAATTTCTGATTGGCAAAAACAGTTGCCTGTTGATGCACCAAATCATTATTTGTTTAATGTTCAAGAATCGGAAGTATTGCAAATTACCAGCATCGCGAGTGATCTGAATATTCCGGTAAATGAATGGTATCCAATGGTCCGTGGGCGCGTTTTTCAAGTGAATGGACAAGATGCAGAAACTTTGTTCCCTGAAGGAGAGAGCGAGCCTGAGTTGTTATCACGAGAAATGAACTTAACTTGGTCGAATACATTAGCTGAAGATAATGTGTTACTTGAAGGTGAATTTGGAGAGAGTGCACAGGGGTTGTCTATTGAAGACAGTGTGGCAAAAGAAATGAATTTGATGCTAGGAGACGTCTTAGGTATTAAAATAGGCGGTCTTGATTATCAATTGCCGATTACATCTATTCGAAGTGTTGATTGGGGCTCAATGAGACCTAACTTCTATTTAATTTTACCTCAAAGTATTTTATCGGACTTTCCTGCTAACTATGTGAGCAGTATGTTTATTGAAAAAGAAAATGTGCAGTCATTTTATAAAAGTATGACGGACTTCCCTACAGTATCTATGCTGAATGTTGGAGATTTAATTCAACAAATACAAATGATTATTGCGCAAGTATCACAAGCGATACAGTTGGTGCTTTTCTTTATTCTTTTTTCTGCTGTATTAGTACTGAATGCCAGTGTGAGAGCCAGCTTAGATGAAAGATTGGAAGAGGGGGCGCTTTTAAGGACGCTTGGTGCGAGTAAAACACTCATCCGCCAATCTATGTTGGTTGAATTTGGCTTTCTTGGTTTTTCCGCTGGTATTATTGGTGCATTAGCGGCAGAATTATGTCTATTTGGATTGCAAACCTTTGTGTTTGAAATTGCGCCAAGTTTCCACCCTCTCATGTGGGGGCTAGGGCCAATCACTGGTTTCTTTGTTGTCTCTATTATTGGTCTGTATGCAGGTAAATCTGTATTGACTGTACCTCCCATGAGGATGTTGCGATCTTTATAATTCATAAGGCGCTATGCTAAAAACAAACGAAGGGTACATCGTTAGTCGTCATGCAAAAGATGTAAATGGCGTTTTGGAAATGTTTTATTGGATTAAAACGGGCAGTGAGACTGTTCGTGTGATTCCAAAAAAGCAAAACGCCATTTTCTTTGTAGAATGCAGGGCAAAAACCTTTCTAGAAGAGAGAGGTGTAATCTTCGAAGATCATGCCTACTTAAACTTTGACCATGAAAATGTGTTGACTGTGTATTGCTCAAGTTTAAAGCAACGGCAGGATTTAATTCGTCTTCTGAAAAAAAACCATTTTTCAATGTACGAAGAAGATGTAAAACCACAAGATCGTTATCTTATGGAGAGGGAGATTCGAGGCGCAGTACGCTTTATTGGGGAAGTAAATAGCAATGAAAGCATTTTTTCTCAAGCCATTTTGAAACCTGCGAATTTGGACTCTCCTGCAACCACACCAAATTGGAAAGTGTGGTCGTTGGATATTGAAACGTCGGTAACAAATAATAAATTACTGTCTATTGGCGTTGTTTCAGATGAGTTAGTTGCTGTGTTTGTGGTTAGTGAAGTTTCTATCTCCGATGAGCGTTGTTTCTTTTTTGATGATGAAAAAAGCCTGTTACTTGCTTTTATGCGCTTTATCCGGCTGCACAATCCAAATATTATTATTGGCTGGAATGTGATTGGCTTTGACATGGCGTTCATCAATCGACGTTGCTACTCGTTGGGTTTAAAGCCCCAATTTGGATCAAACGGTGAGGTTTGGTCTATGAGAACATCTGAAAAAGAAGGGAAGTATTTTCTCACTGTTCCTGGTCGGGTTGTGTTAGATGGCATAGCGTTGTTGAAAGTGGGTGGTTATCATTTTGAATCATATAGTTTAAACAATGTCAGTAAAGAAATCTTAAAAGATCAAAAAACACTTCAAGGCAGTGGGAAATGGCAGGAGATTGAAGAACTGCATGCCTATGATTTGCAAAAATTTATTGACTACAATATTCAAGATTGTGATTTGGTTTTAAGGATTTTTCACAAACTAAAATTGATAGAACTGCAACAGACTCGTGTAGACCTTACTGGTATCCCTCTAGAGCAAACCGGTGGCTCAGTTGCATCATTTGAAAACCTTTACCTACCTAGATTGCATAAAAGCGGTTTTGTTGCGCCTTCATGGACTGAGGATGATTTTAAATCCAGTCCAGGAGGATTTGTGATGTCATCTTTTCCTGGATTCTATAAAAATGTGTTGGTGTTTGATTTTAAAAGCCTTTATCCCAGTATAATACGAACATTTAAAATTGATCCACTTGCTCGGATTAGTAAGCAACAGCCTAAGATTGATGGCTTTCTAGGTGCCCAGTTCTCGGCTAATCAAGCCATATTGCCTAATTTGATTGATGAATTGGCGTCTGCACGTGAACTTGCAAAAAAACAAAATAACAGTATTTTGAGTTATGCTATAAAAATTATCATGAACTCGTTTTACGGTGTTTTAGGCTCGAATGTATGTCGTTTTTATCATGTCGAGTTGGCAAGTTCTATTACAATGAGAGGCCATCAAATATTAGAGCAAACAAGACAATGGATTGAAGCGTCTGGTGCGCAAGTTATTTATGGAGATACCGACTCTGTTTTTGTTATTCTCGATGAAAATATGCAAGAAGAAGAGGTGATTGTTCAAGGGAAAGCGTTTTGCACTTTGATGAATCAAAAATGGTCTGATTACTGTAGAACAGAACATCAAATCTCATCGTATTTAGAATTAGAGTTTGAAACTTATTATGAGCGTTTTTTTATGCCGACGATTCGTGGACAAGAAGAGGGCAGTAAAAAGCGTTATGCTGGAATGGTGGATGGAGAGCTTGTTTTTAAAGGGTTAGAAGCAGCAAGAAGTGATTGGACCCCACTAGCTCGACGGTTTCAACGGGCTCTTTTTCAACATGTGTTTACAGAGAGAGATCCCGTGGGGTTTATTAAAGAAACAATTGATTGCTTAAAGTCTGGTCAGTTTGATGAAGAATTAATTTATTCTAAACGGCTAAGCCGACCTTTGAGCTCTTATACGAAAGTCATGCCTCCTCATGTTAGAGCTGCGCAAATTAAAGAGCAATATAATGAAGATCATGGGCTGGGCAATGAGTATCATGAAGCCAGAAAAAGAATAGACTATTTCTATCGACGATCGGGTATTGTGCCATTTCAATCTAAAGAGGATTTGATAGACATTGATTATGAACATTATATAGACAAGCAGATTACACCTATTGCAGACAGTGTCTTAGTTCATTTTAACATGACAATGGAGAGTTTGTTGTCTAAGCAAATGGGATTAATGTATTGAAATATATCCAATTAAAGTGAGTGAAATAATGTTTTTCAATATAAAAATTGTACTCAATCTATTAGTTGGTTATAGGTATTATTCCTTTAGGAAAGGTGTAAACGTGTGCAGGTAACTGAAATAAAAAATATTGGCATAGCGATTGTGTTTATCATTACAGTTCTTTTGTTCGGGCTACGTTATTCAAATGACGTACCGTCGCTTGAACCGCTCCAACTTATGGATGCGTCTGTTTATATTGATGAATCAAATAGATTGTCCATTGACGCTCTTCTTGTAGAAACAACACCACTAAAATGGCAACCACTTGATCAAGATATTGCGACATTAAATTTAGGGTATTCCAGTCAAACTCATTGGTTCAAAATTCAATTTAAGGACCTTTCTAGTGACGTGCGTTTTTTGTATTTGGACTATTCATTATTGGATGTCGTGGAGTTTTATCAAACAAATAATAAGACGTTAGAAAAGACGGTATTTACGGGAGATAAACAGCCCTTTTCATCTCGTTTATTTGGTAATGAAAACTTTATATTCTCTCTTGATAAGGTCGATAATCATACTACTGTATTCTTGAAGGTGTATTCAGAAGGGATTCTTAAAATTCCACTAAGTCTTAAAACCTTAAGCCAAATGATGGCCGAGACACAATATATTTCGTTAACGCTAGGCAGTTATATTGGTTTTATGCTTTTTACAATGATCGGTTGTGTAATAGTTTCTATCATAACAAAAAATACCGACTTTCTTTATTATAGCGCGTATTTCTTATTTTCTCTTTTGCTTGGACTGAACGTTAATGGGTTTTTATTTCATTGGGTATGGCCTGATTATCCGGAGATTAATAAATACGCAGTAAATTTTTTGTTTTATGCAGCAGGTTATGCCCAATTAATGTTTGTAGAAAAATATTTAAAAAATCTCACGCCTAAAAATGCAAATATTTTATTATTATCTAAAATACTCACATTAATAGGGCTTGGATTTTCTCTTGCGCCTGGTTTTTACAATTATGCTAATTTTTCAACTTTTTTCTTTGTTATCTTTATTAATTTCTTATCTGTCTACTTATCTGTTGCCTCTTATAGGAGAAAAACGGAGAGTCGTCAAAAAGAATTGTATTTTGTCTTTGCGTGGGTGTTTTATTCATTCAGCATGATGCTGCTTATTTTTGATGCGCTGAATATTATCAAGTTTCCTAACAGTGTAAATAATTACGTAATTGCCGCATACGCGATTCAGATTATTTTTCTAATTGCTTCTGTTGTGGACAATTATGAAAAAATAAGAAAGAGCAGTATTCAAGAAGCGAAACGAAGTGTACAAGAGTTGGAGCAAAGACAGATTATTGAGCGGCATATGTTATTTCAAGCAACACATGACAGCTCGTCTCTCTTACCCAAGAAGCAAATTCTTTTGCAAAACTGGTCTGTTATTAAAGAATATATTCCAACACATCGAAAAATAGATGTATTAATTATTCATTTTGAAGGCTATTACTCCATTGTTTTAGCTTTTGGTCAAGAATTAGCTGATATGTTAGTGTCAGGTTTACATGAGAGAATAAAAAAAGAGATAGCGACAAATAAACAGTTCTCTGTCGTCGATTATGATTGGAATAACGATAAAGCCGTTGTTCTAGACTCGTTGGATATTTGTTTAGTATATATAGAAAAAGAAAATGAAGACATAAACGAGAACTTGCTAGAGTTGCATAAAACAATCAGTGCACCTTTTAAATATCAAGATATCAGCTTAGATGTAGTGCTTTCTATTGGCGTAAGTGAGCTACTGTCATCCGAAACTATTTCTTCAGGTATTCGAAAGGCACAAGTAGCCTCTAGAGAGGCTTCGCATAGGAAATTGGACTTATTACAATATCAACATACATTAGGGTATGATCCAGAATACATCAATATATTGCTCTCAAAATTTAAAAAAGCGTTAGAACACGATGGGCTTAACTTAGTTTTTCAGCCTCAAATTGACACGTCTACTGGTAAAGTGTTTGGGGTCGAATCTTTATTACGTTGGTCTGATGAAGACGAAGGTGTTCTTTCACCTGATATGTTTATTCCAATCATTGAAAAAAGCGCTTTGATTAATGACTTAACGGATTTTGTTATTAGAAAATCGTTTCAATTCTATGAAGAACATATTAAAAAATTTGGGGCACCTATTCAATTATCTATTAATTTGTCTGCACGGAATTTTACAGATAAAAATCTATTGAAATGCATTTCTCGTTATTTAATTCAATATAATATTGATCCTAAATACATCACATTTGAGTTAACAGAGACCATATTTTTATGTGATTTAGAATCGAGTAAACATTCATTTAATCAACTATTGGAGTTAGGTGTAAAGCTTGCGTTAGACGATTTTGGAACAGGGTATTCTTCTTTGGTTTATTTGAAGGAATTGCCATTTTCTGAATTGAAAATTGATAAAAGCTTCTTGATTAAAGATTTTCATACAAAGCAAGGTACAGGGTTAGTAAAGGCTGCGATTGAGTTGGGCAAGAGTCTCGACATGTTGGTAATAGCTGAAGGTGTTGAATCTTTTGAGCTGGCGAAGCAATTGAAGCGGTATGGCTGTGATATTTGTCAAGGTTTCTATTTTTCTAAGCCGATGAAAGATAAAGACTTTATAGAATGGTATTCTATTTATAATGTCGATAAAAATATTATAGAGAATCGGTTTGAATAAGAAACGCCTTAACACTTTAAATAATTTAAGGTATACATTGCAAATACAACTGTTGATTCAGCCATGGGATCTTGTCTCTGTTCAATAGATCGCAAAAGAAGCAAATATGAGTGTTGGTACATTTTACAATTACGATTAAGTATTTTATTGTGATTTCTCATAACGAACCTACTTGGTCAAACTACTTATACAGTACTCATTTTTTTCTGATAGATTGCTCCACGGTATACAAGACATTTTATTGATATTAATGTTGGAAGAAGTAGAGGACAGTGTAATTAGCGAAATGGAGGTGAGTTATGCGGTCGTTTTTATTGATTCAGGTGTTTTTTTATTTTCAAAAGATAAAATGTCCAAAGAAGACACAGATATGGGAATTCTTGATCTTGCTCTCAGAATGTTAAACATTTCTACAGAAGAGCGTAACATTACATGCCCTATGACATCTCTGATGTCACTGCCCATTTCTATTTTAACAACACCCGATTCTGAGAGTATATATGCCTAATACGATCACACTTTACGGCACGCTGGGATGTCACCTATGTGATATTGCACAACAAGAAATACTAAATTCAGAAAGTAATATACGTATAAAATACGTAGATATTGCAGATAATATAGCCTTGTTTGAAGAGTTTTCTGAAAAAATACCAGTAGTAGAAATTAATAAAAATTACCTATATTGGCCTTTTAATGCTAATAAAATAGATGCACTTATTCAATCGCTCAAAATAACGCCTGAAAATACAAGGCGTTATTTAAGGTGATTCAATAGATTGGATGTTATAGAGAGAATAGACGTTGAGCGTTTTCTGTTGTTAGTTTTATGATGTCGTCCGTACTTTGATTTCTGATATTTGCTAGTTCTTCACCAATGTAAGAAAGAAATTTTGGATGGTTCTTCTTAGGGCGAGGCCGAATGATTCTAGGTATAAGGTAAGGAGAGTCTGTTTCAATGAGTAAGCGGTCATTAGGGATGTATTTAACGGCTTCTTTTAAATCATGCCCCCTGCGTTCGTCACATAACCAACCGGTTACACCTATGTATAAGTTTAAATCTAGGTATCGCTTTAATGTATCTTTGTTGCCAGTAAAACAGTGAATAACGCCTTCGATCTGTTTATGATTTGAAAGTATATTAATTAAGGGATCTTCAGCCTCCCTTTCATGTAAATAAAGAGGTAGCTCTGTTGTTTCTGCAATCGAGATTTGTGATTCAAAAGCCAATAGTTGTTCAGCAGGCGTTGAAAAATTACGATTAAAATCCAACCCTGTTTCGCCAATAGCAATTGGGTGTGCATCGTTAATTAATTGACATATTTCTTGCTCTACCTTGTTGTTCCACTGTGATGCATGATGCGGGTGGCAGCCAATAGTATAGCGAATTGGTGTATTTGGGTATTGCTTGAGTAATGATACAAGCTCATAAGACTCAGATAAATTTGAGCTGATAGCGATAACTTGAGTAACGTTCGCTGCATCTAATTCCGACATAAATACATTCAATTTATCTAAGTCAATTACACTGCTTAAATTAACACCAACATCAATCATTAAAATTCTAGCTCTTGTGTTTTTTTCAGACTGTTAATATACATTTCTTTTAATTGTTCTTTACCAAGTCCTAAATGCCCGAAGCTAGAAAATGGAATTTTTCTCCATTGACCAGACTCATATAAGCAGACAACTTTCAGTGCGGTTCCTAATTTACCATCGTGATGAATTAATGCTGTATTTATTTTAGAATCGAGAGGTAGGTCTTTTAAAAGTACTTGCATTTCTTCGTCAAAAAATACAGGTAGATATGAAAATAAACCGGTAATAAATGCTCCTTCGAGTTTTGGATACAGTACCTCTGCTAAAGATTGTACAAAATAAGCTCTAGAAATTGCCATACGATAGAGGCAATCAGGTTTGCCTTCTATTGATGTTAGTAATGCTATTCCAAACCACTTGCTTAAGTCTCTCAAACCAATGACTTCTAGTGCTCTTTGTACATTGCTAATATTGAAGTTCTGATAGTACATGGCGGATTTAGTCAGTTTTATAATTTTGTAAGACAGTGTGCTATCTATTTCTATGGCAGCAGAAATGTCTCCTAAGTTGACCAGTGGTGAATTTATTAGTGTGAGTACTTTTGATATTAAGGATTTGTAGGTAGGGACCTTATTTTCCTTAACATATTCACGAATATTGAGTAAATCTTCAGAAAACAGACTAATAGAGGTAAGTTCAGTAATTTCATCTAACTGTTGTTTGATGGTTATATCCATCATAATTATTTTTTTATTAAATAATTTTTCTGAATTAGCGTACTCTACTAGATTTGTAATGCCGTAAAATACTACGCTGAGTTTACTGTAAATAAAGTATTGTAGCTCATTTTGCGTCAGCTCTTCTAGATTAGGGTTGATTAGCCCAAAGTGGTAGCCGTCAGCTGTTAATGATTCTAGATAAGGGCGATATTGTAAAATTTCTTTTTTAGATGCTTTTAAAAAAATAACGATTTTGTTGAAAGGAAGAGCTGGAAGAGAATGTATATTATTAATATCCATATCAATAAAAATAGGCTTATCATCAACAACATTTTCAATAGGCAAATCGAGAAAAAGAGAGCTCAGGATGTCGCTGATGCCATCATTCGGGCTCATAGTATTGGGCGCAAGTAGTAATTGATATGCATATATTTTATATTGAGAGTCCAGTATTGCTTTCCTGGCGAATAGAACTGTTGCTTGTTTCATTAGAATCTCTACTAAAAAGTGAAAATAAATGACAGTTAATCGTTACCAATTACACTATCCAGTTTATAATAGATCTATTATGCTGGGAAATTTAGTTTGGAGTAAATCATGGCTGGTATGTTAGATGCCGTAGACCAAAGAACGCAGTTAGTAGGCGAAAATAGGCTTGAGTTGCTTATGTTTAGGCTAAATGGTCTGCAAATGTTTGCAATTAACGTTTTTAAAGTTCAGGAAGTGGTCCAGTTACCAAAATTGAATTTAATGCCTCATAGACATGATTCTGTTGGTGGTGTTACGCATTTTAGAGGACGAACTATCCCTGTGATAGATTTATCTCAGTCAATTGGCATGCGACCTTTGTCAACTGATCAGTCTTGTAATTTGATTGTGACGGAATACAACAACTCAATTCAAGGCTTTATGGTTGGTGAAGTCGACCGTATCATTAACATGAATTGGAATGAAATATTACCACCGCCAGATGGTGTGGGTAGACAAAATTATTTAACAGCCATTACAAAAATTAACGAAAAAATTGTCGAAATCATTGATGTTGAAAAAATCTTAGCAGAGATATCTCCTTATAATACTGCAATCAGTGACCATATTGTAGATAAGGATCTTTTGTCTATATCCACAGATTTGGAAGTACTTGTTGTTGATGACTCTTCCGTTGCTCTTGCTCAGTGTCAAGCGACGCTAGACTTTTTGGGTATTAAGGTTCACACCGCAACAGATGGTAAGAAAGGTCTTGAGTTACTTAAACGATGGGCTGATCAAGGTGAGACAGTCCCTGAAAAGTTACTAATGCTTATTACGGATGCTGAAATGCCTGAAATGGATGGCTATCGTTTAACAAAAGAAATACGTGAAGACCCTAGATTGAAGGATTTACACATTGTATTGCATACCTCTTTGAGTGGTAGCTTTAATAAGGCGATGGTTCAAAAGGTGGGTTGTGATGACTTCCTTTCAAAATTCCAACCTGATAAGTTGGCTACTGTCATACAAGATAGAATGAGAATGGTCGTTTCTAAAGACTGATCTAGCGTGTGTATGGATAATAAAACCCCGTTGTCAATTGAATTGCCAACGGGGGGGCTATTATTTTTTATTTTTTTTGTTGCGTTTTCTTGATGCGTTTCCATTTTTAGGAAATGATCTTTTTTCTGGTTCTGTTCTTAATAGCAAAAATAAATCTGTAATGATGTCTGGTATTTGCTCGATACATGACTGAGTTAACTTTTTGGATGCTCGAATATCGATAATTTCAGGATCGTCAAATAAATCAGATGCAACCATTATAGGTAATAAGAGCTCTGCGATTTGTTCTTCTTTTTCTGATGCGAACCAATCTTTTTCTGTAAGGAAAACGCCTTCCATAAAGCCGCTTGCCCACTCTTGAAGTTCGCTCAATTCATCTTCTGATTCTGCCATAGCCAGTTCACAGGGAACTAAAAAGCCGTCTTCAGATTCTAGTTCTTTTTCAATATCCAGCTTGAGGCGAGCTAGGTAAGTATTAATGATTTTTTCTTCTTTTTCTGAAGCAAACTTAGGTGTGTCTTCAAAAACAATAGGAATCCAAGTGCTTTCAGAAATAGGGGAAGGGCATATCGATAATGCAGTAAGAAACCCATGAGCCGTAATGAAATTATGGCATTCTTCATGGACGGCTTCTGATTCTAAAAACAGTTCTAATGTTTCTAATTCTAGATCATCAAGTATCTGATGTGTCATTATTTGTCTTCCTCAATAAACGTGTTGGCAGTTTATCGAATTACTCAGTGAAAATCGATGTCGTTTTTGTCTGAATCGTGGATAATTCAACTTATGGATACTACTCACGCATTGTTATCAAAATTTGGTTTTGAAAAATTTAAACCACTCCAAAAAGAAGCCATTGATTTTATTCTATCGGATAAAGATGTTTTATTGATTGCTCCTACAGGGGGAGGGAAGTCTCTTGTGTATCAAATGGCATCATTATTAAAAAATGGTGTTGGAATTGTTGTCAGCCCGTTGCTTGCATTGATGCACCAGCAAGTCGATTATCTGCACTCGCTTGGTGTTAAGGCTGAGTTTCTAAACTCTTCTCTCAATCCAGGAGAGCAGGATGATTTGGTATGGGCTTTACGCCATAATCAAGTTGATATTTTATTTTTATCGCCTGAAAAATTGATCCAGCCTTCCGTTATGGGATTTCTTTCTTATCTCGATGTGGCCTTGTTTGCCATTGATGAGGCGCATTGTATTGCTCAATGGGGTGAGGGGTTTCGTCCAGAATACAGTCAATTGAATACCATCAAAGAAAATTTCTCTGGTGTGCCGATTATTGCAATGACTGGAACCGCAGATGTAGAAACACAGTCTATTCTTATTGAGTCCTTAGCATTAAATGCCCCTGAAATTTTATCCGAGAGCTTTAATCGACAAAATATTGAAATAGTGGTTTCTCAAAAGAAACAATCTTTTAAGCAATTGCTTTATTTTTTAGTGCACGAAGTAGCGGGTGAGTCAGGCATTATTTATTGTCGATCGAGAAAAAGTGTTGAAGCGTTGGCACTCAACTTAAATGAGCTGGGATTGACCAGTTGCTGTTATCATTCGTCTTTGTCAAGCAGTGAAAAAGAAAGGAATGCAACACTTTTTTATACAGGTGTAGGTGTCATCATGGTAGCTACGACTGCATTTGGTATGGGGATTGATAAGTCTAACATTCGCTTTGTTGTGCATATGGATCTGCCAACGAGCATTGAGTCGTATTATCAAGAAATTGGTCGCGCGGGGCGCGATGGTCTCCCTGCTAAAGCTGTTTTATTTTATGGGTTGCAAGACTTTATAAAGTTAATGCAATTTGAACGTGAATCAAATCGTACGAATGAAAATGCCTCAGCAATCAAATCTTCAAGATTGTTTGGTTTTCTAGAAAGCCGAGGTTGTCGTAGGAAAAACCTGCTAGAAAACTTTAATGAAAGTATTAGTGAATGTGGCAATTGCGATCGTTGTAAGGCGAGGCCAGCAGAGCATAATGCAACGATTGCTTCTCAAAAAATCTTGTCATTAATTTATCACACAAAAGGCAAAGTTCCTGTGTCTACCTTGATTCATATCTTGCATGGAAAAGTAACGCCTAAAGTGAAATCGATAGATGGGGTGTCATTAAGCTTGTTTGGCAAAGGGAAAGAACTTTCAGATATTGGTTGGAAATCATTGATTAGGAAACTGCTGGCGGAAGGATGTTTGTCTGTTTCGGGAGAGTACAACTCAGATTTTGTACTGACTCAAAAAGCGAAGCCTGTACTAAGAGGTGAGGTGCAAATAGTGCTGAATGAGGACTTTCATTTGCCATCAATGAGAGAGTCGAAAATTGAGCAGGAAGCGGTTAATTGGATTGAAATAATGAAATGGCATTATTCAACGCCTGAGTCGTCAATATTCAGTCTTCATCAATTGAAAAGAATTGCAGAAGGAATGCCGAAAACGTTAGCTGCAATCAGCCGTTTAACGGGTGTCCCTGTTACACAGTTGGGTGGAAATGACATTGAGTGTCTTTTTGATATATTACACAGCTAAATGTTGTCGTGGATGGTTATCTCTATGAAAGAAGTGTTTTCAACATCACAGGATTTGCATAAGGTACATGAAAAACTGTGTGAATGCTTGATGTCGGCGGAAACGTATTATAAAAGAAAATTTGTAATGCCTGTTTTTAATTTTAAACAAAGAGGTAAGGCGGCCGGTACTGCGCATTTACAAAAAAATGAAATACGCTTAAATTATTTTATGTATCAACAAGATCCGCATTCATTTATTAATGATGTGGTTCCTCATGAGTTGGCGCATTTGATTGCTTATACCTTGTATGGCTCTGCTATCCGTCCCCATGGAAGAGAATGGCAAAGTGTGATGCTGTACGCACTTTCATGTGTCCCTTCAAGAACGCATTCTTTTGATACACCAACCCCTAAGCAAGCATTTCAATATCGTTGCGAATGTCAAAATCACTCGCTGACTATTAGGCGTCACAATAAAATTTTGAAAGGTGTTGTGTATGTTTGTAAGCAATGTAAATCGCCATTAAAAGTATTGAATTATTAATGAATTTTCGATTTTAATTTTGATCTATGTCATGTTTGAGGATATTATTCACCCGCTAACTTAATCTTATGTTTGGAGATCATGAATGAAAAATTTAATGAAACTGTTTATGGGGTTTGCTTTAGGTGGTGTTGCCGCCGTTGTAATTGAGGTTTCTCCTATGATGGTTCCTGCTGTATTGGGTGTAATTGCTGCACTTGTTATCCTTGATTCTGTTTCAGACACGAAAGCAACGGCTTAATTTAGTCATTTCCCCTTCTTTTTCATGACAAACAGCATTTTTTGATGCGGCCGATTTGGGCATGTTGTAGAATGCTTATCGTTTAAATTATTGCGTGTTTGTGATGAAGTTATCTAATAAACCTAAAGAAAAAATTGAATTTAATAAGCTTCAAAAAAAGCTTAGACGGCTAACAGGGCAAGCCATCGCTGATTTCAATATGATTGAAGAAGGCGACAAAATAATGGTGTGTTTATCTGGTGGTAAAGATTCTTATACCATGCTTGATATTCTTCGTAATCTTCAAGCCAGTGCACCAATTAACTTTAGCCTTGTTGCCGTTAATCTAGATCAAAAGCAACCAGGCTTCCCTGAAGATATTTTACCTCGTTATTTGGAATCTGAAGGCGTTGAGTATCATATTCTAGAACGTGATACGTATAGCATCGTAAAGGAGCTGGTTCCAGAAGGTAAAACTACATGCGGTTTGTGCTCAAGATTGAGACGTGGTTCTTTATATGGATTTGCAGATCAAATTGGTGCAACAAAAATTGCCCTAGGGCATCACCGAGATGATATTCTCGAAACGCTTTTTTTAAACATGTTTTTTGGTGGCAAGTTAAAAGCAATGCCTCCAAAATTACTGAGTGATGATGGAAAACATATGGTTATCCGTCCTCTTGCGTATTGTAAGGAAAAGGATATAGAGGCGTTTTCCGTTCTTAAAGAATATCCTATTATTCCTTGTAATCTTTGTGGTTCACAAGAAAACTTGCAACGACAAGTCATTAAAGACATGCTGCAGCAATGGGATCGTGAATACCCTGGTAGAACAGATACACTTTTCACCAGTGTGCAGAATGTTGTCCCATCACATCTAGCTGACACGTCATTATTTGATTTTAAAGGCTTGGAACAAACGGAAGACGAGTTTGATCGTCTTAATATAATTTCTTTATAGGGTGTATTAATGATGTTTACTAAATGGTCGGTTTCAATCGCCACAGGTTTGTTTTTATCCATGGGGCTGTCTGCAGCAACATTTGAAGGCAGTCTGTCGGATCAATCAATAAAAGCAGATATTAGTATTAGTCAAGACAGTTACTTTCTAGACATCGGCGGTATGCACGATACTGAAGAGGGTTCTTATGGTTACATTGGCGCTCATATTGAAGATACTGATACAAGTGAAGATTACCCTGTTCAAATTGGTCTTGGTGCGCGCCTATTGGCTGTTGACGCAGATTTGAATGGTAGTGATTCAGGTATTGTGATTGGCTTGGGTGGTTTTTATCGCTATACCTTACCAAAGGCTAATCGTTTTAGTTTGTATGGGGAATTTTACTATGCACCTCAGGTGTTGTCTTTTGAAAATGTCGACGATCTTTATCAAGCCGAAGTGCGTGGTGAATATCGAACGTTACGTAATGCAAAAGTGTTTGTTCGTTATGGTTTAACGAGTATCGATTTCAGTAAATTTGATAGCAATCATAAAATGAATAAAAGTTTTGGCTTAGGTATATCGTTGGATCTTTAAAAAAACGATTGAAATAAAAAAGGTGTCTTAGACACCTTTTTTTATTTACCATCAAAAGCACATAAACTGAAAACAGGTATTTCTGAGTCTCTAATTTTCTGGCTGCCTTGTAAGTCAGGTAAATCAATAATGGCCGCTACTTCTTTTATGCTTGCACCTTGAGAGGTTAGTAGCGAAATTGCTGCGAACAGAGTTCCGCCGGTCGCTATTAAGTCATCAAACAACAATACGTGATTCCCTTCTTGTACAGCGCCTTCTTGAATTTCCAGCTCTGCTTCTCCGTATTCTAGAGAATAGCGTTGAGAAACGGTTTTTCCTGGTAGCTTGCCTTTTTTGCGAATTAAAATAAGTGGTTTTTGTAATTCATAAGCAAGAACGGCTGCGATTAAAAAGCCACGGGCATCGATGCAAGCAATGTGAGTGATGTCGGAGTCTATATAGCGATGTACATAAGCGTCGACAACCATTCTCATTCCTTTAGGGTCAGTGAAAATCGGTGTGATGTCTCTGAAGCTAATGCCTTCTTTTGGCCAATTTTCAATAGTTTGAATCAGTGATTTAATGTAGAAATCATCATAAAGCATAAAATGTAGCGCCTTAGGTGGTTGTGTTAAACAGCCTCAATTTTAGCACAATCTTCTGCAATTCCGATGAGTTTTTGCATGGCTCGTAAGTCTATAATAGTGATCTCTTTTCCGTCTACCCGAATGATTTCGCTTCTTTGGAATCTTGTCATTACACGACTGACCGTTTCCACAGCTAAGCCAAGGTAATTACCAATTTCCCCTCGAGACATAGACAACCTAAAGGATGTAGCAGAGTAACCTCTGCGTTTAAAGCGCCCGCTTAGGTTCATCAATAAAGACGCGACTTTTTCATCCGCATTTTTTTTGCCCAGTAGAACCATCATTTGTTGATCGTCACAAATTTTACGGCTCATGACTTTGAAAATTTGATTCTTCAAAGATGGAATTTGATTTGATAGTGACTCAAGGTGATAAAAAGGAATCTCACAAACGCTGGTGGTCTCTAGTGCTTTTGCTGAAATTGGATACACGTTACCATCTATGCCGCTGAGACCAACTAGCTCACTAGGGCAGTAAAATCCCGTAATCTGCTCTTCGCCATTATTTGTGATATTAAAGGTTTTAAGTGTGCCTGTTCGTACAGCATACACAGAGCTAAATACTTCGCCTTGATGGAATAAAAAGTCGCCTTTTTTAAGGGGTTTTTTTCTCTCAATAATTTGATCGAGGCGATTTACGTCTTCATCAGCAAGTGCGATTGGAAGGCACAGGGCACTGAGACTGCAATTCTGGCATTGTGACGTGAGTTTGCTGTTAAAACGGCTAGGTTGTAACGCGGACATAAAAAACTCCCTGAACGAGTTGTTCTATTAAATTACTTTTGAGTAACGAGTACCGTTATTCAAATATTGATCGAAAATCATGCAAATACAGCGAATAAGTAATTTCCCTGCATCGGTTACTTGAATTTTTTGGTTGTCTATCATGATAACCTTGTCTTTTTCGAGTGATGTTAATTCTTTATGCTCCTTAGAAAAATAGCAGTCAAAAGGAACATTAAATTTCTTTTTAAATGACGCAAAATCGAGTTCGTAATCGCACATCAACGTCATAATGACGTGCTCACGTATTAAATCGTCTTCCGTTGATATGTAGCCTTTAGCGATAGGAAGTTGTCCATTTTCTATTGATTGTTGGTAAGTTACCAAATCAATATGGTTTTGAATGTAGGTATTATTAAAATGGCTGATTGCAGAAGTTCCAAAGGCAATTAGGTCTGTTTCTTTGTGAGTCGTATATCCCTGAAAATTGCGTTTTAGTCTCTGCTCTTTTTGTGCAATGGCTAAAGAATCTTCTGCTTTTGCAAAATGATCCATACCTATGTGAACGTAACCTGCATCGGTTAACCTTTCGATAATTCGTTTGAGCATAGCCAGTTTGGTTTCTGCGCTGGGTAGAGACGTATTTAGTATACGTTTTTGAGAAGGGAATCGCTCGGGTAAATGAGCGTAATTAAACACAGACAGTCTATCTGGGCTCATTTCTAAAACAATATTCAGTGTTCGTTCGAAGGATTCAACAGATTGAAAGGGTAACCCATAAATTAAATCAAAATTGATGGAGTGGAATTTGAGTTCCTTTGCTTGGTTTAAAATCTTGGTCACCAATTCGACAGATTGTGACCTACGGATTGCGGTTTGAACTCTTTCATCAAAATCTTGAATGCCAAAACTTAATCGATTGAAGCCAACCTTCCTCAAGCATGTGAGTTTTTCTTCATCAATTTCTCTAGGGTCAATTTCAATACTGTAATCCCCCGAGTCATCCTCCAGCAGGGTAAAATATTGAGTGATTTTATCCAACAGTGTTTTTATTGATTCAGTAGATAAAAATGTGGGAGTGCCGCCGCCAAAATGCAGTTGTGTCACGGGTTGTTCTGTTTGAATCATAAGAGATCTTAGGCGTAATTCTTCATCTAAAAGCTCAATGTATTCTCTGCTTTTATCATATTTCTTGGTGACAATTTTATTGCAAGCGCAGTAGTAGCAAAGGTGGGCACAAAATGGAACATGAAAGTATAGGCTTAATGGCTTGGTTGCAGGAGCAAGCATTCTCTCTATTAATGAGATTTTACTGATATCAGAGCTGAATTGAGATGCAGTTGGGTAAGACGTATACCTAGGGCCAGATAAATTATATTTCTCGATTAACTTTGAGTTCCAAAGCATGTTGCCTTCCTATTAAAGAATTTAATAAAAGTATAACGGTTGAGAGATGATATTTACCTGACCTATATCAAGCCTGTTGGATACACGATCGGTTCTTTTTGCATTATATGCTTTAATGATCCATTTGTCCGTGATCCATTTGTCCGTGATCCATTTGTCCGTGGTCCATTTGTCCGTGATCCATCTCATGATGCATCCCGTGGTGTCCTGCAGGTATTGTCCATATGCCAAAAACCACCAAGAAAATACCTGAAAGAATATCCAGTTTAAACTTTACCCAAACTGCTTTGAATTGAAGGGCAAATATGCCTGTTAGCAGCATCGCTGGCAGTGTGCCTAGGCCAAATCCAACCATTAACCAGAGCGCTTTCATAGGCTCTCCCGTAGAAGAAACCCACAGTAAACTAGAGTAAGCTAATCCGCAAGGTAGCCATCCCCATAAAAAACCTGCCATTAATGCTTTTTTAGGTGTATTAATGGGCAGTATAGATTTAGCAGCGGGGCTTACAAACTTCCATATGTGTTTACCTATTGCTTCAATTCTCAGAATCCATTTATTTAGCCCGATGAGATACAGACCAGTAAGAATAAGAATAATGCCTGCAAAGGTGCGTATAGGGCTACTAAGGGCTGAATAGAGTTCAAAAGAAAGTGAGAAGAAATACGTTAGAATAAAGGCGAAAAATGCATAGGAAATAATGCGACCAATATTATATAAGAGTTGAATCGCAACTTTTGTTATTAGAGATTTTGACTGTGTGCCCATAGACAGGGTGCTGGCAATTCCGCCACACATTCCAAAGCAGTGACCTGCGCCTGCCAAGCCAATAAGAAAAGCGGCTAAAAAGCTAAAGTCTGCGGATGGCATTACTTATCGTCCTCATCATCAAATAAAATTCGTTCTCCTTCGCGGTCAAGATCGTCAAATTGATCTCTTTTTACGGCCCATACAAAAATGCCTAAGCCAATCGCAACAAATAAACCCGCTATAGGGATTAATAGATATAAACTTTCCATTGTCTGTCCTAAATAAATTCGATTATTTTGATAAACGAGTGGCATTTAATACAACCAATAATGAACTGGCTGCCATACCTAATGCTGCGCTCCAAGGAGGAATGTAGCCAAGTAAAGCGGCTGGTAGCATGGTGCCATTATAAGTGGCAGCCCAGAATAGGTTCTGCTTGATTATTTTTTTGCATTTCTTTGCCAATTTAATGGCTTGATAAATGGTCGCTATGTCATTCGATAATAGAAGTGCATCCGCGTGTGTCTTCGCTAAATCGGAGCTTTGTCCCATCGCAATAGAAATACTTGCTCCGGCTAGGCTGGGAACATCATTTAGTCCATCACCCACCATAATGGTGTGTTCTAGGTCGGTTTTATTCGAAAGCCAATGCCATTTATCTTCGGGGGTTTGATCTGTAAGAAAATGGTCAAAATTGCTTTCTGCTAAGACTGAAATAGAAGACGACTTTGTGTCTCCTGTGAGTAAGGAAACTGTGTATCCTTTGGTGCGCATTGCTTGAATTGTGGAATTTGTCTCTGATCTGAGTCTGTCTTGCAGTGTAATTCGGCTGATGATGTTTTCTTTTGTGGTTAAAAACAGTGTTAACGCATTCTCTTCAATAGAGAAATCGTTTTCACACTGGCACCAATTTTTGACAAAATTTCTATTTCCCAGCCGGTATAGTGTGTTGTTTATTTTTCCTTCGACGCCCAGGCCCGCATAGTTGACAATATCGCTTGCTTTTAGGTGTTTGGTTGCTATAAACGCCTTGGCAATAGGGTGAATGGAATTTTCTTCCAATGCCGCACAAAGGTTAATTATGTCGCCGTTATTAGGGTGTGAAAGGGAAAGAATATCGAACTTACCGTAGGTTAGTGTTCCTGTTTTATCGAAAGCGATGTGATTGCAGTTGGCTAAAGATTCAATAACATGGCCTCGTGTGATGACTAAGCCATATTCCTTAAGTCTGTTTGTTGCGGTGGTTAGTGCAACGGGAGTTGCCAAAGAGAGTGCGCATGGGCACGTGACGACTAATACGCTGACCATAATCCAATAGGCTTGCGCTTGATCTATGAAGTACCAAACGCCATAAGAAAGCGCAGAAACAACGAGAACGCAAATAACAAAATAGTGGGCAATGGTGTCAGCAATGATGGCAATTTTTGGCTTTTCAGAGAGCGCTCTTTGAGTCAAACGCTCAATGGCTGCGGCCCGAGTTTGGGTACCAATGGCCGTAACTTTAACTTGGATGGTTTGATCGACATTTGTTGTAGACGCAATAACTTGATTGCCGATGGTCTTTGCCACAGGTAAATACTCACCTGTTAGGCTTGATTCATCAATATTGCTGTTGCCTTGAGTAATTATCCCGTCAGTAGGGAAGTTTTCGCCAGGAGATATTTGGATAATATCGCCAAGAGCAAGTTTGGACTTGGGGTAAAGCAATGCCTCCCCATTTTTGATTAATGTGACCGAACTAAGCTCGTCTGTATTTTTGTTGTTTTTCTGGGCTTTATGGCGAGCGCTTTCTTCTAAGAAGCGCCCTAGAAGTAGAAAGAAAGTAAACATGGTGACAGAGTCAAAATAAACCTGTCCTCCATTGGTAAAAAGTGCATAAACGCTGCTTATATAGGCCAGTCCAATGCCGATAGACACTGGGAGGTCCATCGTAAAATGTCGGGTTTTGATGTCCCTTATAGCGGCCCTAAAAAAAGGCAGGGCTGAAAAAAGCACAACGGGTGTCGAAAAGAAAAAGCTCGACCATCGAAGTAAGTTCTTGAAGCTGTCTTCCATGCCCTGTATTTCTCCTGCGTACAGTGCAATGGCGCTCATCATCACCTGCATCATACCGACGCCTGCGATGCCAAGTTTAATGATGGAGGATTTTCTTCTTTCTACGCGATTAGTATCTTCCGTATTACTTCGATAAGGCTTGAAATAGTAACCAATTTTATTGGCTTCAGTATTTATATCTACTAAATCGATTTTTGACGGTTGCCAAATGAGTGTGGCAATTGAGCTGCTGAGATTGATGTGCATCGATTCAACACCGTCTAAATCAGAAATGTGTTTTTCGATGAGCCAAGCGCAAGCAGAGCAAGTCATTCCATCCACACAGACCTGAATGTGGTGTGTCTTATCATCTACATGGACATAAAGTGGGTAAACATCTTCGTTTTTTAATAATGCAAAAGCGTGTTTGTAATCTTCTATGTTTTTATTGTTGGGGTTGCTTGCGTTGTTTGTTCTGCGTTGATAATAGTGAGCAAGGTCCTCGCCACGAATGAAATCTGCTATCGCTTGGCAGCCATAGCAGCAGAAGTGGACGTCATTGTTATCAATTATTGAGGTAATAGAGAGGTTCTTTGGAATCAAATCACCACAATGGAAGCAAGTCGTTGTACTCATAGATTGAAATCAAGACTGTCTGATAGTGTTAAATCAAGACGACCTGATAATTGCCAGCCTTTATCGGATTCAATGGAGACATTCCAATTGCCGGATATGGACTTTGTAAGGCTGCCTCGATATTGGTCATCGGAAATTTTCTGTAGCGTTACGTTGAAGTCTTTTTCTGCGATGGCGACATGGTAAAAGTTGAGGCTAAGGTTAGTCTCGAGTGCATTTTGAGTAGACAAAATGACTTCGCCTGTAAGATTATCGATGACTAATTTTGCGCGTACGTCCAGTTCTGCTGCCAGTTGTTTTCTGCCTAGTTCTTGATTTATGCCTAAGCCTTCTTTGTAGTAATTGTCTTTCACTAAATCTCTAGGGGAATTAAGCGCAAAATAAATCTGGAATACGGCCACAATAACAGAGCTGAGAGGGATGCTAATTACAAACCAAGGCCAGAACTGTTTATACCATGGGGTGGTGTCGATCGTGTCCACGTTTATCTCCTAAGATGAAAAGGATATACAGGAGTGGCTCTTGTATGTCCTAAATTAAATGTTATTTACCAATCGGGCCAATGAAGCGACTTTCTGTCGTTTTAGTGGCTTCGTAGCTTGGGTCGGTTGATGTAATAGTAAATGAAATGATGTTTTTTTGTTCCGTTAAAACATGAGGTGGAACCTGAATTGATAACGGGATCGAACGTACTTCACCTGAGTTGACGACAAACTTTTTACGACCAATCATATTAAGCTGTTCTAAACCGTTCACGCTCAGTTCAAAGGTGTGTTTACTTTGATCCATATTGAGGATTTTAACGGTATAAATGTTTTCTATCATGCCGCTAGGAGTTTCATTATATAGACGGTTACGGTCTTTTAAAACATCTAGTTCTAATGGTTCTCTGTCTCCAACGATAAAGCTGAACGCAACGACCATTGAGAGCATTGCAATGGCATAACCGATGGATTTAGGGCGAATGATTTTTGACTTTTTTCCTTCTAGGCGGCTTTCAGTTGTATAGCTTACAAGACCACGGGCGTATCCCATTTTATCCATAACATCGTCACAGGCATCGACGCATAAGGCACAACCAATACATTCGTATTGAAGGCCATCTCTAATGTCGATGCCAGCTGGGCAAACATGTACACATTGATTGCAATCGATGCAATCGCCAAGGCCAACGTCTTTCGGCTCAACGCCTTTCTTTCGTGCACCACGACCTTCACCGCGAGTTGCGTCATAAGAGATAACTAATGTGTTGCTATCAAACATAACCGATTGAAAACGAGCATAAGGGCACATATAAGTGCAGACTTGCTCTCTCATCCAGCCTGCGAACAGATAGGTAGCGCCAGTGAAAAAGGCAATCCAAAAGTAAGACCACAGATTTGCGTCAAGAGTGAAAAAGTCAATGACTAAGTCTCTAACTGGAGTAAAGTAGCCAACGAAGGTGAGTCCAGTAAGCCAGGAAAAAATAACCCAAAGAGAGTGCTTGGAAAACTTTTTATAGAATTTTGATTTGCTCATAGGCTCTTTATCAAGTTTGATTCTTTGATTTCGAGAGCCTTCTGTTTTTTCTTCTATCCACATAAATATCATGGTCCATACTGTTTGTGGGCAGGTATAGCCACACCAGACACGACCAAAGAGCGTAGTTAATAAAAAGAGAGCGAATGCGGATATGATGAGTAGGGCGGCAAGTAAAAAGAAATCTTGAGGCCAAAAAGTAATGCCGAATATATGAAATTGACGGCTTGGTAAATCAAAAAAGACGCCTTGTCTGTCGTGAAAATTGATCCAAGGGGTTAAAAAATACCCTAGCATTAAAACCCATAGCATACGCGTTCTAATAACTTGGAAGAATCCTGTTATACGTCTTGTATAGATTTTTTTTCTTTTTTGATAGAGATCATATTCAACCAATTCAGTTTCAGTGTTTTCGGTTTTAAGGTTTTTAATAGGAATTTGATTACTCATCACAATATCCTTGGGTGGAAAAGTAAGAAAAAATAATATGAAGAATAATACTAGAAAGAGAAGGAACATGGGTGTGACATGATGTCACACCCATGTAGTTTAGTGCTTATTGGTTTGACAGGCTGTATACATAAGATGAAACAATATGTACTTTGTCTTCGCCAAGGATTTCATTCCATGCTGGCATTTTGCCGTTACGACCATTGCGAACCGTTTGCATGATTTGTTCTTGAGTGCCGCCATATAGCCAAATGTTGTCTGTCAAATTAGGCGCGCCAAATAAGTGGCTACCTTTTCCTTCTTGACCATGGCATGCAACACAGTTTGTGTTGAATAGGATTTTGCCTGATTCAACGGCTTCAGTGTCTTTTGCTAGATCGCTTAAGCTAAGAACATATTGAGATACTTGATAAACGCCTTTTTCGCCAAGGGTGACACCCCACGCAGGCATCGCAGCAACACGGCCATTCATAACCGTTGTTTTGATTGCTTCTGCTGTACCGCCATATAGCCAGTCATTGTCTGTCAGGTTAGGGAAGCCGTAGCTGCCTGTTGCCGCAGAGCCGTGGCATACTGCACAGTTGTTGGAAAAAAGACGTTGACCAATGCGCATTGCTTGATCGTCTTGAGCCAGCTCTTCGATTGGCGTGTTTGCAAATTGAGCAAACATAGGGCCAAATTCGGCCTCGGCTTTTTCCATTTCACGTTCGTATTCTTTTACCTGAGTCCAGCCTAAAAGGCCTTTAAAGTTACCTAGACCAGGGTAAAGAGCAAGATAGCCCAAAGCGAAAATAACTAAGATTACGTATTTCCAATACCACCATTTTGGTAATGGATTATCGTATTCTTCGATGCCATCATACACGTGGCCCGTTGTTGCATTTGTGTCAGTATTGTTCTTTTGGCCCTTTCTAACACTAGCCAAAAGCCAGTAACTACCAAAGATTGAGCCTAAAGTAAGTATGGTTACCCATGCGCTCCAAAAAGTACTTAATTCATTCATGATTGCTCTTCTCCACAGGTTGCTTGCTTGGCATATCATCCTCGTCAGCAAAAGGTAAATTAGCCGCTTCTTCAAGCCCTTTTTTGTTTCTACCAAGTGTCCAAACTGTTACACCAATCAGTGCAAGAAAAGCGAGCACGGTTGCAATGCTGCGAAGTGTTGTAATATCCATGCTTTTGTCCCTATCGTTTAATGACAGTGCCAAGTTGTTGAAGGTAAGCAACCAATGCGTCGATTTCACGCTTACCACGAACATCGTCTTTCGCAGTAGTAATGGCTTCATCTGTAAAAGGAACGCCAACTCTGCGTAGTGCAATCATTTTGTTTGCTGTGTCATTACCATCAATCTTAGCTTCAAAAAGCCATGGAAAAGAAGGCATGTTTGATTCTGGAACAACGTCGCGAGGGTTGTATAAATGTGCACGATGCCATTCATCACTGTAGCGTTGTCCAACACGAGCCAAGTCAGGGCCTGTGCGTTTTGAGCCCCATAGAAATGGGTGTTCGTATACGCTTTCACCAGCAACACTGTATGGCCCATAACGTTCTGTTTCAGAGCGGAAAGGGCGAATCATTTGAGAGTGGCAACCTACACAACCTTCACGAATGTATATGTCACGACCTTCAAGTTCCAGTGCCGTCAGAGGCTTTAAGTTCGCAACGGGGGTTGTTGTTTTCTGTTGGAAAAATAATGGAATAATTTCCACCATGGCTCCAAAACTAATGGCTACTAAGATCAATACGATCATTAGTCCCATATTTTTTTCGATTATTTCATGACGCATTTAATTGCCCCTTAAGCTGTTTGAGGATTCGCTTGTAGCGCAGCATGTTCTTTATCACTTGCGCGAACAGTGCGGTAAGTGTTGTAAGACATAATTAGCATGCCTGTTAAGAACAAAGCACCACCTAAAGCACGAACCATCCAACCTGGTTTACTTGCATCAACGGATTCAACGAAGCTGTATGTCAAAGAACCATCGTCGTTAAATGCGCGCCACATTAGGCCTTGCATAATGCCGTTTACCCACAAAGAGGCAATGTATAGAACGGTACCAAGTGTTGCTAACCAGAAATGCACGTTGATCAAAGCAATGGAATGCATTTCACCCGGCTTGCGACCTAAAACTGCTGGTAGCATGTGGTATATAGCGCCAATACTTACCATGGCAACCCAGCCTAATGCACCTGCGTGTACATGACCAATTGTCCAATCAGTGTAATGAGATAACGCATTCACTGTTTTAATTGCCATCATAGGTCCTTCGAAAGTAGACATGCCATAGAAAGACAAAGAAACAACTAAGAAGCGTAAAATAGGGTCAGTTCGTAGCTTGTGCCATGCACCAGACAGTGTCATTACGCCGTTGATCATACCACCCCAAGAAGGGGCAAGAAGAATCAAAGACATTACCATGCCGACACTTTGTGTCCAGTCAGGTAGTGCTGTGTAGTGGAGATGGTGAGGGCCAGCCCAAATATATAAAGAAATGAGTGCCCAGAAGTGAACGATAGACAGTCTGTAAGAGAAAACAGGGCGTCCAGTTTGCTTAGGAACAAAATAGTACATCATCCCTAGGAAACCTGCGGTTAAGAAGAAACCAACAGCATTGTGCCCATACCACCATTGAACCATAGCATCGACGGCCCCAGCATAAACGGAGTAGGATTTCATCGCTGATACAGGAACAGACAAACTGTTAAAAACGTGTAGAACAGCAACAGTAACTATGAAAGCGCCGAAAAACCAATTTGCAACATAAATGTGCTTCATTTTTCGATTTGAAACGGTCCCAAAGAAAACGACAGCGTATGTTAACCAGACAACAGTAATAAGAATGTCAATTGGCCATTCGAGTTCAGCATACTCTTTTACTTGGGTAAACCCCATAGGAAGAGTGATGGCGGCGGCAACAATAACAGTTTGCCAACCCCAAAAGGTAAAGCTTGCTAAGGTGTCTGAAAACAGCCTAGCCTGAGTTGTACGCTGAACGATGTAATACGATGTTGCAAATAGTGCACTACCACCGAATCCGAAGATGACGGCATTAGTATGCAGTGGGCGTAAACGACCGAAATGTAAGTACTGAATGTCTGCGAATATGCTTGGCCATACAAGTTGTGACGCGATGATTACGCCTAACCCCATACCAACCACACCCCAAACGACTGTCATGAGGGTGAATGCACGCACCACTCTGTAGTTGTAAGTTGGGTGATCAAAAGCTGTGCTCATAGTTTCTTCCACAATCCACGTTGAGTGATTGACCTTGTTATTAAATTTTTTGCCCTTAATTATTTAGATCATATTAATGAAAAAACTAATTAATACAGGACACGTTCAAACTAGCACCCGTATTCTAAGCCTTTTTGTGTTTTTTTTCTATTGGAGCAAGTTGTTTTTAATAGATTTTCTTTGTCATAGAGCAATGTTTTTATGCATAATTTTTCAATTTATATGGCTCACGGTGCCTCAGCGGGGCATGAGTCGATTTTTTTAACGAAATTGGCTGCGACAATTTGTCGCAACACATCAACGAATTATACGCCTGTTACTTTTGACTATATGCAAGAAATTGAACGGAGTGGCCGTCGTCGCCCTCCTGCTAAGTTTACTTTACTTATTGATGAATATAAAAATGAAATAGACGTGACGGCTCCTTCCATTGTATGTGGTAAGTCTTTAGGCGGTCGTGTGGCAACACAATGCTCCGATCTTAATAATGTAAAAGGTGTCGTTTGTTTTGGCTTCCCATTTTATCCGCAGGGTAAAAAAGAGAAACATCGACTGGCCTTTTTAGACGCGTTAACCGTTCCGTGTTTAATTATTCAAGGTACTCGGGATGCATTGGGTAATAAAGAATGGGTCACCCAACAAACATTACCAGATCACGTAACAGTCAGTTGGTTTGAAGGGGCTGATCATGACTTTAAAGTACTAAAGTCCATTGGAATGAACCAAGATCAAGTGATTACTGATCTTGTTGTAAGGATGAATAAATGGTTGGTTTCTATTAAAGAAACACCAGAAACATAGAAATCCGTTAAGCTAATATTTAATTGTGACTATAATGTAACAGATGCTTTGGATTCACAGATAATATTTTAAGGTTGAGAATGAAGGTTAATGCTGTATTAGATGCAAAAGGGTTGCTTTGCCCTGAGCCGGTCATGATGTTGCACGTTGAAATGAGAAAGTTAAAGGGAGGGGAGATGCTAAAAGTGTTGGCAACTGACCCATCAACCACTCGTGACATTCCAAAATTTTGTCAATTTCTTGGTCATACTCTTGAGAAGTCTGAACAAGACGATGATCTTTATACCTATTGGATTATAAAGAAGCAGAAATAATACCGAGTTAAAACTATTTATCATCGCTTGAATGCAAGTTACTTAAACTCAAATTGCTGAAATTTACGTTAAAATAAATCTTTAATGCTACCCGTGTTAGTTAAATGGTTCAATAAATGATGGGATTGAGGTCTTTAATCGCAGCTAGGCCCTTTTTTATTAACTTAACCGTAAAAAGTGCTGTCTGCAGGGATGTCCTTCCGTACGACAGCATTTGCACCAACAACAGCGCCATCGCCAATGGTCACACCAGGTAATACCTTGGCTCCTCCACCAATCCACACATTGTTACCGATAATCACAGGTTTGCTACAACATTGGCCCGTTGTACGTGCAATGGTTTCTCTAGGATGATCCACGGTATAGATATGCACTGCAGGGCCTAATAAGACATTGTCACCTATCTTAATGTGATTGCTGTCCAGCATAACGCAGTTGAAATTCGCGTAAAAATTCTCACCAACAGAAATATGTGCTCCATAGTCACATTGAAAGCCGGGTTCAATTATCAGTTGACCATGAGCGCTAAACAGTCGTGTGATGTGTTTTAAATTGCCCTTACTTGGGTGGGTGTTGTATTTCGCGCACGCAAGTCTTGCCGTTTCACGCATTAATCTAAGGGTATTATCAATAGACACGTAACTTGCCCCGGACAACATTTTCTCATATTCAGTCATTATCATGCCTATGTTGTTTGGAGAATGATTTGCTTATGGCTTGAATCCAAAAAATAAAAAAACGCCAGCTAAGGCGCTTTTTTATTATTTCTATTTACTTTTATAGCATAGAAGCTAATTTTTCTTCTAACTTATTTTGGTCAACCGCAAAGTTACGAATGCCTTCTGATAGTTTCTCAGTCGCCATGGCATCTTCGTTCATTTCCCAACGGAATTGAGTTTCAGTAATGGCTTCTGGTGCAGGTGTTACGACATCCGTTGGAGTAAGTTTGCGTTCTAGTGCGCCAGTGTCTTTTTCAAGCTCACCTAATAGTGCTGGAGCGATAGTCAAACGATCGCAGCCTGCTAATTGTTCGATTTCACCTATGTTACGGAAGCTTGCGCCCATCACAACGGTGTTGTAGCCGTGTTGTTTGTAGTAATTATAAATTTCTGTCACAGACACAACGCCTGGATCTGTTTCAGAAGAATAATCTTGTCCGGTTGATTTTTTGTACCAATCAAGAATGCGGCCAACAAAAGGAGAAATAAGATAAACGCCGGCCTCTGCACAGGCTTTTGCTTGAGCAAAAGAGAACAATAGAGTTAGGTTGCAGTTAATGCCTTCTTTCTCTAATTCTTCTGCTGCTTTGATGCCTTCCCATGTGGATGCGGCTTTAATAAGTACTCGATCACGGGTAACACCAACAGATTCGTACAAGGCAATTAGTTTACGCGCTTTTTCTAGTGTCGCTTCTTTATTAAAAGAAAGACGAGCGTCCACTTCAGTGGATATACGGCCAGGTACTGTTTTTAATATCTCAGCGCCAACAATCACTGCTAGCATGTCACCGGCATCAATCAGTTGTTGTGCTTTGTCATCACTTTGAGATTTGGCGTAAGCAATCGCTTGATCAATAAAAGGAGCGTATTCAGGAATCTGAGCGGCTTTTAACATTAATGATGGGTTTGTTGTCGCGTCTTGCGGTAAGTATTCTTTAATAGCCGCTATATCGCCTGTGTCCGCAACAATGGTTGTAAAAGCTTTTAATTGAGTCAGTTTATTGCTCATTAGTGCGTTTCCTTTGTTTTGTTTAGTTGTTTGTTTACCATATTCATGGCTTCGATTAATACATCGATTTTAGCATCGGGCTTATGACCATTTTCTGACAGATAACGACGAAACACTTTGCCGCCCGGCTGTCCGAGAAATAAACCTAAAATGTGACGAGTGATGTGCATCAAACGTTCACCGTTTTCTAAGCGATTTGCCACATAAGGTAAAAAGCTTTCTAATGCTTCAAAGCGCGACTCAACAAGAGGCTCACCACCAAAAACAGCTTGGTCAACATCTCGAAGAATCCAAGGATTGTTATAGGCTTCACGTCCAAGCATGACGCCATCCACATGGTTTAAATGGATTTTGCTTTCTTCCAGTGTTTTTATGCCCCCGTTTATAATGATCTCTAAATCAGGGAAATCTTGCTTAAGTTGATAAACGTAATGGTATTTTAACGGTGGTATTTCTCTGTTTTGTTTTGGGCTTAAGCCCGCTAAAATCGCATTACGGGCATGAACAATAAAAGTCGACACACCTGTTGTTGCGATGTCACCTACAAAGTCTCGAACAATGGAATACTCTTGCTGATCGTTCAGCCCAATACGATGCTTAATGGTGACGGGTATGTGGGTTGCGTCAAGCATGGCTGACATAGCGTCTTTGACTTTATCGGGATGAGCCATTAAACAGGCACCGATTAAGCTGTTTTGAACGCGATCACTTGGGCAGCCTACATTAAGATTCACTTCATCATAACCGTATTCTTCCGCCAGCTTGGCGCATTTTGCTAGAGCCATTGGATCAGCGCCACCAAGTTGCAGCGCAATGGGATGTTCGCATTCATCATATTGCAAGAACCGCGCAGGAGAATCACCGCGTAAGAGAGCGCCAGTTGTGACCATTTCAGTATAGAGCAATGTGTTGGAGCTTAACGTTCTCGCAAACACTCTATAATCCGTTGTTGTCCAATCCATCATGGGCGCAATACTGAAGCGTCTGTCTATCTTATTCATTGATTTTAACGATGTTGTTTTCTGGTCGTCGAGCATTATTTTTTGCATTCTAAGGTGCTTTTGAGGCAATGTTATTTGCGTCTGATAGGGCGTTTGCAATCATTATATTGCAAATGTTCGTAAGCTAATGAATAGGCCTATACGAAGATATCAGAAGGAAGAGTCTTATTATGTCATAAAATTACAGGACTATGTATGGCTAGTTTGCATAGAAATGGAACAAATTGAAACATCAATATGTCGCAATTAGGTATTACAAGTAATATATATTCCGTATTGTGGTATGTTAAGTGTTTTGTTACTTTTCATAAACTGATTCTTATAAATCGTTACTGGTATGAGTAAATTCATGAATCTGCAATATACTTTTATTGTTGATAAATGGAGAATATTGGCTGAGATTATAGTCAGTATTGATCCTTTAAAGCGGACTCCATACTGGGATCACATTTTTTACAAATGTGTCTACAACTACTGGATGAGAAGTGCTAATGAACATAGAAGTGTTAGAAGAACCCAGGCAAGAGCTTATCGATTACCTAAATAAAAAATACATGATTTTAATTGGGCGAACTGGGAGGTAAGTGAAAGAGTTCCTTTGGCTATTCAAATCAAAAACGATATAGGTGGGGTGGTTGCAGGTGCGTCAGCACGATCTTTTGGCGATTGGTTATTATTGGATACATTGTGGGTTTCTGAAGAGCTGCGTGGTCAATATGCGGGTAGCCGAATTTTAAAAGCTGTTGAAAAGGCAGGTAAATCTCGAGGTTGTAAAATGTGTTTTTTAGAGACGCTTAACTTTCAGGCGATGCCTTTTTATAAAAAACATGGTTATGAGGTTCAGTGGGTCCAAGAGAATTATCCAAAAATGGGCTGTCAATACTTCATGGTTAAGCCGCTTTAGTGTGGCAAAGAGTAAAAGTTGCTTCAATGCATTGAGCTGTTTGATTTTTTATCTTTATGTTCCAGTTCTAGAATCCTTTATTGTAGGAGCAAGAAGCTATCGTGGAACTCCTTATAATGGGCATACTTTGAGGGATCAACTTCAACAAATCGAGACACTGACAGGGCGAAAACCGGAAACCTGTTTTGTTGACAGAGGATATAAAGAATCCGGCATAGAATACGTGAGAATATTAATAGCGGGTCAAAAACGCGGCGTTCCAAAAAAAGAGAAGCGCTGGATGGGAAGACGAAACAGCGTAGAACCCATCATAGGGCATCTAAAATCGAATGGAAAACTCAGGAGATGTTTCCTGAAAGGTGTATTGGGTGATGCGATCAACGTGATCTTAAGTGTCTGTGGTCAAAACCTATACAAGCGACTCAAGTGGCTTTATTGTGCCCAATATTTTGGCGTATTTTTAAGTCTATTATGGTTAAAAATGGCATTACCAGAAGAAGAACATGAAAAAAGCATGGCGCTCCACGTTTGAAACGCCATTATTCAGGTTCGACTATTCTATGCTAAAGGCTAGAGAAGGTGCGATTAAGAAATCTCAATGAACTAAAAGCCCTCATTTGAACTAGTGCTCTACATAAACTTTCTGATTCAATTAGAGATAAAATAATTGCTACTAATTCTGGTGATTTCATTTGTAAGGCTGTTCGATAGGTCTTATTTGCAAGTTACTCGCTAACTAAAGGAATGAGACTACCTCCCTTTGACAAGCCGAGAGTCAAGACCAAAGGCCATTCTCTGAGCCTGAGTTACAAATTCATTGCTTTTAGGGTGGTTTGGATTAAGCAGGGCACACCAGTCGCCAGAAATGGCGCTGGGCACTAACAAAACGAGACTCTGCTTGCTATCAATCCAATCGCTCCCCAAGTCAGCCAATTCTTTTGGCGCTGGATATGATCGCCAGTTATCAGGTAGATCGTTCTCTTCAAGTCTCATAATTTCGTCATCTGGTACTTCAATGCTAAGCATTGCATATTCGCTTAGAACAGTTTGAGTGTCTAAGTGAACAACTGTCTCAAGTATGCACAACGACTTAGACTCGCTTAAATAAACACATTTTATGTCTTTATTGTTCCAGCGCCCACCATACTGCTCTGCGCCAAAACCACTGAATGCAGAATCAGCAAACTTCATTTCGCACAATCGGTAAAAAATCATTACACGATCACACCATTTTTGATTTTACCAATTAAGTCAATTACTGCCTCTTGCCCAAGTGGTTTTTTAGCATAATTCGCTGGGCTAATACCTCCTAGCGCCATCGCTGGCTTTTCCAACCAAGCCGCTGCTTTATCCTTATCGTTGTCGAAAAGTGAAAGTGCTGAATCAAGTAAACGCGCTCCCATATAGGCTCTAACTGCGGTTTTACCCTCCCATCGCTGTCCTTTTGCGTGTCTGGCGATTGTGGCTCTATCAACCCCTATTGCCTTTCCAACTAATTGAGACGCCATTTTAGATTTCGTCACGACGACACTGACAAAGTCCGGATCAAATCCTGCTTCAATTTGTGTTGAAGCGCTTACTGGATCAGCCGATAGAGCCAGTTCAGACATAAGACCGCGATTATGTTGTTTTGCTTTTGATGGTTTAAACGAACGGATTGTCATAACTATACCTCATGTTGTTTCTATTGCATCTTTAAATTGTAGCGCGTGCAACAAAAAAGACAAGCTTTCACTTCAATGCCAGATTATGTGTAAATGAAAATACATTAAACAAAGCCGCTGTCTCACTGTTAAAGCGCTTTTTGTTTTCAAGCAGTCATGCTCCCATATATCTGGCCTCAACATTACGCAAGCTTCACCATTATAATATGTGATCAAGACATGAATTTAGTTGTTTTATTGACCTATTTGTTCATGTTTTTTAATCGTTTGCTTAATGCAGGCTGTGAAATTCCTAACATTTGAGACGCGGCAGATTGGTTGTTGTTTGAGCGCTTCATTGCTTCGTTTACCAACTGCTCCGCAAGTGAGGACAGTGTTGGGAGTTTTGTGTTATTTGGAAAAATAACCATGGGTTCTTGATCATTCAAAAGACCGTCATTTAAAAATAAATGTTGGAATGCTGTCTTGTCTAAAATACGGGTTTTAGATCGGCCAACTGCGTCAAATAAGAGTGATTTTAACTCCCGTGTGTTGCCTGGGAAGTGATAATGGGACAGTTGAGTGTGTAATGTTTTATCGTATTCTATGGCTTCTTTTCCCATTTCTGCACACGCCTGTTGAACAAAATGTTCGATCAATATTGGTAAGTCTGAGATACGGTGCCGTAATGGCGGAATAGTAACCATGTGAATTTTTAAACGATAGTATAAATCTTTTCTAAATTTGCCCTCTAATTGAAGCTTTTCAAGGCTTTGGTGGGTGGCAACAATGATACGAGCTTGAGAGCGTTTTGATTTGTCGCTTCCTAATGGATAGTATTCTCCTTCTTGTAATAAACGTAATAATTTCACTTGAGACGATGCGCTTAGATCGCCAATTTCATCAAGAAACAAAGTGCCTTCACTGGCTTTTTCAATAAGGCCTAATCGGTCTTTATCAGCACCAGTAAATGCGCCTTTATTGTGTCCAAATAAAGTATCGGCAAAAATGTTATCGTCTAATCCTGCCACGTTGACAGTGATTAGAGGGCCATTTCTATTGCTTAAATTATGGACGGCTTGGGCAACTAATTCTTTGCCTACACCACTTTCTCCTATGATTAATACTGGGTGTCGCGTAGTTGCAATGGATTCCAAGTACTGAAAAATGGACCACATATTGGCGTCCGCAGTAATAAAATCCACAAAAGCATCCGGTGTAGCAAGGTCATTTGATAGTACTTTTCGACGCAAGGCTTGGTTTTCAATAGACAGTTCTTGTGTGCGAATGGCTCTTTTTAGACCCTCTAGAATTTCACTTGGGTCTGATGTTTTAACAAAGTAATCAAACGCACCTAATTTGACGCATTCAACAGCAGTGTCTAACTGATTAATACCGCTAAAAATGATAACGCAGACATCTGGGTATTCTTCATTCAGCCAAATCAACAATTCTTTGCCTGAAACATTAGGCATAGTGAGATCAAGTAAGATTAATCCTATGTCATTTTCTGCCATCAATGATGGGACATTTTCAGGATTTGAACAGGTTAGTAAGTTGGTAAAGCCATGCCTTTCAAAGCTAAGTAATGTGCTCCGCAGGAAAGGAATTTCATCATCGACTAATAGTATTTTAAATTGAGGATAAAGATTTGGAGCAAGTGTCATAATAAGAGTCTCATGTTGGTGGTACTGCTCTAGACGGTTTTTTAATAGGGAATGAATAGTCGTAATGTAAATTATTTTTTGACTTTCGGTAATTTTACGATAACCGTTGTCCCTATACCAACTATCGAATCAAAGCTCATTGAGCCAAGGTGTGAAGCAATAATACCTGTAGAAACTGAAAGCCCCAATCCTGTCCCTCCTTGATCACGTTTAGTAGTGAAGAATGGTTCACTCAATCTCGATAAATGTTCAGCTTCGATACCACATCCTTGGTCTTCAAGTTGTATGATTACCTGATTGTGTTCTGTATCAGACGATGTGGTTAATCGAATGCTTTTGGAAGAATCGTTTAAAGAATCACAAGAATTAATAATCAAGTTAATAATGACTTGTTCGATACGCTGAGCATTTGCGTAAATATAAGGATTAGAGGCATCTAAGTGTAATTCAAAACGTGTTGTTGCGTTGCGAATTGATGTATCGACAAGTCGAATAGCTGTTGTTACAAGATGATTTATAGATACTTCGCTTTTGTGATCTTCGGATTCAATGCGAGCAAAATCTTTCAAGTCGTTAACAATGTTACGGATTTTAACGGTGCTGTGGTTCATTTCATGGAGTACATAAGGTATTTCTTCTTTGATTCTGGAGAAAGGTAATCCAGCGAGAGTAATTTGTTGATGTTCTTGATGACGTTCTAGATAGGGTAGTGCATCTTCCCATGCGGATTTTAACAGTGGAAGATTTACAATAAGTAAGCCTGTTGGGTTGTTTATTTCATGAGCAACGCCAGATACTAACACGCCCAGAGAGGCCATTTTGTCTGCTTGAATCAGTTGCTCTTGTTGTGCTTTTAGCTGTAAAGAGCGTTTTTCTACTTCCTTTCTTAGCATGCTGTTCCAAACAATAATACCTACAATAATAAGGCTTAAAAATCCAAGGATATAAATGGCCAGAGGGCCAATGGTTTTTAAAAGAGATGTGTCTTTCCCCAGTGTACCTAACCATTTATCGTAAATTTTTTGCTGTACGCCTGTGTTTTTCAAAATCGCTAGACCTTCACTAAAACGAGCAATAAGGTTTTCGTTTCCCACTAAGGCTCCATAACTTAATCGTTGGCCATCAACAGGGCTGAAAACAGGATGAATGTTGTTTAAGTTGAATTCTTTACTTAAGTACAAACTGGGTAAATTGGCGATCAATGCAAAATTATAATTACCTGCGGAAAGCTGACGAAGTGCCTCTGTATGCGTTCTCATCGGAATAATAATGGCATCAATGTTATTTTCGAGTAAATATTCGTGCATGATACTGGCGTTTTGAACGAGTACTTCTTTACCTTTTAAATCTTGAATAGAGCGTATTTTTGGATCGCCAATGCGGGCAAAAACAGATTGATTTGCTATAGAATGAGGAGATGAAAAAATAATGTTGCTGGCTCGCTTCTCTGAATAAGCAATGTTTTGCAATGCATCAAATTCACCGCTATATAAGCCATTTAAGGCGCTTTCCCAATCTGTCATTACTATTTTAACTTTAAACCCCATTACTTGAGCAATGGCTTTTGTTAATTCGACGCTGTAGCCATCTGGCTCACCTCGGTCGTTTAAAAACTCGTAGGGTGGGTAGTTACTGTCGGCTGCTATTGTAATGACAGGGCCGTCTTGTAATGTGTGTTGTGATGACTCATTTAAAATGGGTTTAGCTGATACAGGAAGACTTAAAAGGAAGAGTCCAAAACAGAGGCAAATAAATAAAACCGAGAGTTTTAAGTGAACAAAAATCATAAATTAACACCGAGTGTTTATGTTTAAGTAAAGCGTAATAAGAGAAAATTAGCGGAACACACTATCATTTAACTTTTAGGATTCAAATATGAGAATTCAACTTACTAGATGTCTATAACTTAAGTTATATTTTTCTTTTATGGGTATAGTATAAGTTATGAGCCAATGTTTCTTTATGGTTTTCAGGTTTTTCGTTGATTTTCTGCATTTATTTTCGTTTAAAATTAGTTCCAGTTATAACTTTTATTATGAAGATAACGTTGGATTATTATTGTTTTTCATTTTTTTCCTTTACTTTCAATGACTTGTTTTTTTTCTGTTATTTGGCTCAGGATTTGCTATGGTGAAGTTGTTCTAATTGAATATTAAGTAAATATAGAAAAGAGGGTGATATGACCATTAAAAAAACAATTCTAAATTCTTTGTTGGTTCCTGCATTTGTTGGTGCATCTGCGGTAGCTAGCGCGGCTGATACGCAGTTTGTTTCCATTGGTACTGGTGGTGTTACAGGTGTTTACTATCCAGCCGGTGGTTCAATTTGTCGTATGCTGAACAAAGAGCGTAAAGTACACGGTATTCGTTGTTCTGTTGAATCTACTGGTGGTTCTGGTTACAACGTTAACAGTATTCGTGCTGGTGAATTAGAGTTTGGTATTGCCCAATCTGATGTTCAAGCCGCTGCATTAGCAGGAACTGGCCAATTTAATGGTAATCCATACCCTAAATTGCGCTCTGTTTTTTCATTACATCCTGAACCAATCCATATGATGGCTCGTGAAGATTCAGGTATTAAAACCTTTGATGATCTAAAAGGTAAGCGAGTCAACATCGGTAATCCAGGTTCTGGTAACCGTTCGATGATGGATCTTCTGATGAAGGAGAAAGGTTGGACGAAAGACTCATTTGCTATCGCTGCAGAATTGAAATCATCTGAACAAGCTCAGGCATTATGTGATGATAAGTTTGATGTGACAATTTGGTTGTCTGGTCTGCCAAACGGTTCAGCACAAGAAGCGACAACAACTTGTGATATTAATATGCTTCCAATGAATGATGTTGCAGCGCAAAACATTATGAAAACACGCGGTGAGTTCTCTCCAGCCGTAATTCCTGGTGGCATGTATTCAGGTAATGAAAATGATGTTCCAACATTTGGTCCAAAAGCAACGCTAGTCACATCAACTGATGTGTCTGATAAAGCGGTTTATCAGTTGACCAAAGCGGTATTCGAAAACTTCTCTTCTTTTAAACGTTTGCATCCAGCCTTTGCAAATTTAGACCCAGTAGAGATGGCGAAGTCTTCCTTGGTTGCTCCGTTGCATCCGGGTGCTGAGAAGTATTACCGTGAAAAAGGCTACATCAAATAAGTTTTTGCTTATAGGTACTAGTTAGATGATCAATGGAGGCTGATATAAGATGGCCTCCTTTGATTGATATTAATAATTACATCCCTTCCTTTTTACAGTGAATTCTTAGTATTGCATTGTGTCATCACACGATGACAAGCATGAATCTTTTTGTTTGTCTTACTAAGTGTTTCATCTCTGGAGCTTGTATGTCTATTACTACTCATACTCCCCCGTCAGCAGAAAATTTAGACGATATGATTGCTGAAGCGGATACGGGTAATCGTAAGCCTAAAAGTCGTTTTGCGATTGCCTTGCTGCTAACTTTGCCACTTGCGTGGTCATTATTTCAATTGTGGATAGGTTCACCTCTTCCATCCCAGTTTGGTATTGGTTTTTTAAATGACACGGAATCAAGAGCGTTGCATTTAGCGTTTGCCGTGGTGCTGGCATTTTTTGCTTTTCCGGCGTTTAAATCCAGTCCAAGAAACCGTATTCCTTATATGGACTATGTACTAGCCCTAATAGGTGCTTTTTGTGCGGCGTATTTGTTTTTCTTTTATGAAGATTTGGCCATGCGACCGGGCTTGCCAACAACTTTAGATCTAGTGGTTGCCTTTGTGGGTATCATTCTGACACTTGAGGCAGCACGTCGTAGTTTAGGGCCACCATTGGTGATTGTTGCGTTGTTTTTCTTAGCGTATGTGTTCTTTGGTGACAGTGAATATTTACCAGAAATTATACGTTGGAAAGGTGCCTCGGTTGGTAAAGCCATGACCCATATGTGGCTAACAACAGAAGGTGTTTTTGGTATTGCATTGGGTGTCTCTTCTGGTTTCGTTTTCTTATTTGTTTTGTTTGGTGCTTTATTAAACCAAGCGGGTGCAGGTAATTATTTTATCCAAGTTGCCTTTTCCTTATTGGGACATATGCGAGGTGGTCCTGCAAAAGCAGCCGTACTGTCTTCTGCTATGACTGGGTTGATTTCAGGTTCTTCCATTGCCAATGTAGTGACAACAGGTACCTTCACAATTCCATTGATGAAAAAAGTAGGGTTTAGTGCTGAGAAAGCTGGCGCTGTAGAGGTTTCTTCATCAGTGAATGGCGTGATTATGCCTCCTGTAATGGGGGCGGTTGCTTTCTTGATGGTGGAATACGTCGGCATTTCTTATATTGAAGTGGTAAAACATGCTTTTTTACCGGCGACCATTTCATATATTGCTTTGCTTTATATTGTTCACTTAGAAGCACTTAAAAGTAATATGCAAGGTCTTCCTCGTGTGACGCCTGCTCGCGGTTGGAAAATGCAGGTACTACGAAGTGGTATTATTATGGCGAGCTTGTTTATTTTAGCTGGTGCTTTGTACTACTTTGTTGCTGCCATCCGTTGGGTACTTGGGGATATTGCTAATATTGGTTTGCTGATGTTGGTGGTGTTTGGTTATATCTGGCTACTTTATCTTTCTGCTAAAACCGATGATTTGCATATGGATCACGCGGATGCGGAAATTGTTAGTTTGCCAGTGTTTGGTGACATCTATAAAGCTGGGTTGTATTACCTTGTGCCGTTAGTGTTATTGATTTGGTTTTTGATGGTAGAGCGTAAATCACCTGGTCTATCGGCGTTTTGGGCGAGTATGTTAATGGCATTTATATTGGTCACTCAAAAGCCATTAAAAGCGTGGTTTAGAAAACAAGGGGACCTTAAGCCGTTTGCAAAAGAGGGCTTTTTTGATCTTATTGACGGTCTGAATACTGGCGCGCGTAATATGATCGGTATTGGTGTGGCGACAGCGACAGCTGGCATTATCGTAGGTACAGTGACTCTAACAGGTGTTGGTCAAGTGATGGCTGAATTTGTGGAGCTGGTATCCGGTGGTGTCTTGATTATTATGTTATTGATGGTCGCCTTAATTTCTCTTGTGTTGGGGATGGGCTTACCAACAACGGCCAATTACATTGTTGTCTCTTCTTTGATGGCGAGCGTGGTGGTTGAATTAGGCTCTCAAAATGGCTTGATTGTACCGTTAGTCGCGGTGCATATGTTTGTGTTCTATTTTGGGATCATGGCCGACGTGACGCCCCCCGTAGGGCTAGCATCGTTTGCAGCGGCTGCTGTTTCTGGTGGAGATCCTATTAAAACAGGCTTTACTGCATTCTTTTATTCAATGAGAACGGCATTGCTGCCATTCTTATTTATCTTTAACACAGATTTATTGTTAATTGATGTGACTTTCTTGCAAGGTGTTGTTGTTTTCTTTGTCTCTCTCGCGGCAATGTTAATATTTGCGGCGGCCACACAAGGTTACTTTATGGCACGTAGTCGCTTGTATGAAAGTGCGTTGTTGATTTTGGTCGCCTTTACATTGTTCCGTCCAGGATATTGGTTGGATCAAATAATCGAACCATTCGAAACACATCAAGCAAACCAAATGCTTTCTTATATCGATGAAAACAGTGATTTAGAGTTATTAAGGATTTCTGTTGAAGGGGAAAACATAGATGGTCGTTGGATCGAAAAAACAGTCATTATGCCAATTGATAAGCAAGGTGATGCGCAGTCACGCTTAGCAACAGGCGCAGGCTTGGAGATTCGTGAAGAAGACAGTAAAGTGTATATTGATAATTTGATGTTTGGGGAATTTGCTGAACAACAGGGATTGGATTTTGATTGGGAAATAACGCAATTTCAAGTGGAAGCCGATAGGCCCCATAAAGAATGGTTCTTTATTCCTGCCTTTTTACTCGCTTTATTAGTTGCCTTTGTACAGAAAAAACGCCTTAGAAAAGAAGAGGGCGTAAACGCTTAAAATTATATTGAGTGTAAAAAACGCCCTTAATTTGTTGGTTAAGGGCGTTTTTTTATGTTCGGTTGTTTTTATAACGAATATATTAAGCGAGAGAGGCACGGGTATCTGTGAATACTAAGGTTTCAATGACAATCATTTCAGTAGCGAAGCTATCACCGATGTAAAGAATACCCTCCATATAATCATCAGCTATTTGATAGTCTTTGTTTAAGAAAATTTTACCAGCGATTGGTTGTGTGTTTGGATAATAAGCAGAAATGTAAAGTATTGAAATTAATATCACCTTGCGTTGAAGATACTTTTTGAAATTTTAGCAGTGTTAAATCTTCAATGTCACTAATAATGCTTCGGCTTGTTATCCGGTTGTAGGACTCTTTGCAAAGTAAGGGCTTTCTAGATCAGTTTTGTAATATATTCAGGAAAAGACGTATTAAAATTGTATGTCACAGCCAAGCAGCCAAGACTCTCCTGGTCCTAAAGAACAGACGCTTACACTGTTGGTTTATTGTATTGATGTTGCATCGATATCGAGATCTTTTTGACTAAAATTAGCTGAATTTTTGGATGTTGATGCATCTAGAGAGCTGCTATATAGTTTTGCACGGTCAAAAAAATTGATCACATTTTGTACGATACAAGAGTAGGTGTTTTATTCTGTAGGGAGGTGTATTAAAGAGATATTGTCTATTTTTATTTGATAATGTTTCTCTTATTGGGCTGTTTATAGCGTTTTAAGATGCGTCTATTATTTCATCATCAACTCAAAACCCACTAAGACTCAATGAGGAAATAAAAATGGCTCAACTTACTATTGTTGCTAATATCGTGGCTAATGAAGATAAAATTGAATTAGTAAAAGCAGAACTTCTTAAACTAATCGATATTACTCGTGCAGAAGACGGTTGCATTAACTACGACCTTCATCAAGATAATACAAATCCTGCGCATTTTATGTTTTATGAAAACTGGGAAACGCGTGAACTTTGGCAGACTCACATGAGTAACACGCATTTAGCTGAATATATGGCGGCAACGGATGGTGCAGTTGCTTCATTCACACTAAATGAAATGACGAAAATTGGCTAACCGAACTTAGAAAGTTCACTCGCTTCTTTACCGTAATAATGGGTTAATCATGTTTGTGATTAACCCATTATTTTTTGTCTTCTTTGCATTACTTGCTGCCTTTGTATGAGATAAACATGAATATCAAATTCGATCATCTTTCTTTAAACGCTGAAAATCCAGAACAAATGAGGGATTTTCTTATTGATCTTTTAGATCTTAAAGTGGGTACTCGTCCTAATTTAAACTTTGATGGATACTTTCTGTTTGCAGGAGAGAAAGATGTCATTCATATTTTTGGCAAGTCTCCGCGGAATGACGCGAATCATTTTGGGCAGGATGAACAAAATATCGTCCATCATGTTAGTTTTTATAGCGACGATTACGACGAGGTAATGCGAAGGATTAGAATGCTAGATGTAAAATACGGTATAAGCCAAGTGTCGAACACATCTGTGGTACAAATTTTTGTACGTGCGCCTGAAAACTTTATTATTGAAATACAAGCGGTTCCTAATCAATGACAACAACTCAAACATTTCCCTTTTATGTGGCGGCTTATGAATCTGGCAGCACATCGCATGAATTGCCTTTATGGGGAAGCCATAAGGACAATCCATTAGCACTCGATATCGATCCTTTAACGCCACGTGATTATTCAGTCGTTGAAGGCGTTCCAGGTGCATTTCAATTGTTTAATGTGTTTAGTGAACAAGAATGTCGATCGTTTATTGATGCGGCTGAAACAATGGGCTATACCGAAGATGCCGCCGTGTCACTTGGTAGGCATATCCGTCACAATATGAATCTTAATTGGATTATCGATGACGCGACAGAAAGGCAAATTTGGTCAAGGATTGCGTCTCATTTTGACAAGGCTAATCCGCACTTTTTAAATAAGAATCCATTAGGTCTGAATCAACGTTTTCGTTTCTATCGATATGAAAAAGGTGATTTTTTCAGTTTTCATACTGACGGCGCTTGGCCGGGAAGTCGTATTCTTGATGGTAAGCCTGTGGTGGATTCTTTTGGTGATCGTTACAGTTTATACACCTGCTTGATCTTTTTGAGTGACGATTTTCTGGATGGTGCAACACAATTTTTAGTAGATCCGTTGGATGCAACACGTCCTGCTCGCACACCGAATACCGCAGCATTAAAAAACGTTCGCACCCCTGCGGGTGGCATGTTATTTTTCCCTCACGGCTCTCATCCATTGCATTGCCTACATGGCTCTCAGAAAATAGCCGAAGGGGTTAAATATATAATACGGACTGACGTACTGTTCAGTGTTTAGTCTGAGTTTCTTACTCTCGATTCGTTATTAGACCCTATCTAATATAGGATTTAATAACGAAAAAAGATGAATAATTAAAAAGGCTAAGCTCTTGTCTATTTTAACAAAGGGCTATTTCAACAAAGGAACATTCAACGCTTGTTAAGCGGACTGATTAAGTCCCATAAACTTTAATGCAATCTCGCCCCGCTTCTTTTGCTTTATACATTGCCTCGTCGGCGTATTGCAAAGTGTCTTCAATCTTATTAGAGCTTGACTGATGTTCTGCTACGCCGATACTGATGGTGAGATTTAGCGTGATGGAGTCTTTAATAAGCGGAGAGCTTGATAGAGAAATTAATACTTCTTGAGCAATCTCAATGGCTTTGACTAAGTTAGTATCGGGCAGGGCAATGCAAAATTCCTCTCCTCCAAGTCTACCTAATATTTGTTCTTTATTTAATGCATTGTTAATGATGTTTGTTGTATGAACTAAGGCAATATCGCCTATTTTATGGCCATAGGTATCATTGATCTGTTTAAAGTGATCAATATCAATCATAATTAAAGAAAAGGGAGTTTGGTTTTTTTGATGATCCGACTTTTGTTCTATCAATTTTAAGAACGCCCCTCGATTCAGAATCCCAGTGAGGCTGTCTGTATCACTGAGATGCTTGAGCCGACTCTGTAACTCTTTATTTAAGAGGAAGATAAAACCAAATGTGAGTAAAATTGAAAATATAAAGACATCAAAGAAAGAGAGTGCGTGTAGTATGTTGGCATTCATAAAATCCAAAATAGGCGTTTCGATGTAAGTGATAAATGCACGTACTAATAAATAAATGGAATGAATGATAAATAACCATGATAGTAAACACTCTAAAAATCGAAATTCTTTTCTTGTATCTTTCCAAAGTATCCAAACAGAATAAAACCCTATGCCAGAAACAACCAAAGAAATAATAATGATTCGTGCAGTAATGTTTGGGGATTGATAGGTGAAGTACATAAACGAAATAAACATGGCGATGGTAATCGCGGCTAAAGGCCATAACCGAATGGTGTGATTAACAAAGGCGCCAATACCTAATAAAATGAACAAATATCCTAAGATAATTAGCGTGTTACTGACTGGGATTGAAAGGAGGTCAGGTATGATGTCTCGCAGGCCAAGAAACAAAAAGCCAATGGTGGTGATGCTGTTGCCGATAGCCCAAAAGCGTGTGCTGCTACTATCAGGGTAGACCCGAGAGAGTAAAAGCATTACGCCAGCCATCATTAGACAAACCAACATAGTGACGTAAGATAGCGTTCTAATATCAAATTCAATCATATTAAACCTGCGCAATGTGTGTTTTTTACGAGTTTCATTACCTCTTCGTACCTTAATGTATGGCACAATCCAAATCCTTCTAAATCACGTGCTTTTACTTTTGTGAATAAGGGTTGTGTCAAACCAAGTAAAAATCGACATTGCATTTTGGGTGTGATCCAAGAAGCGGCATCTGGGGACTTTTTCTCAATTAGGGTCGAAAGGGATGTTAATGCCTCTTGGATGATGTTGTTTTCCGGGAAATAAGGTGTGATTGAATAGGAAAGCCCAATAGACTTACCTAGACAAGCTGAGCAATGGTTGCAGTTCTGAGGTGCATTCTGATCATCAAAGTAGTGAGCCAAGCGGTTATTGAGGCAGGTTTCTAACTCAAAGAATTGAGTAAGTGCTTCTATACGTTTGATTTCGCTTTGCTCTTTTTCAAAAAAGTAACGCTCAAGATACTCGGTCAATTCATCACTTTGTAGGCGCTCTACATCCACCTCGTAGACATCCGTGATGCCTTTCGTCGTTAATTCAATGTCGCCTTTTTCATATAAATAGTCTAATGCGGTCATGACTCTTGAGCGCTCAGCCCCATATATGTGATAAAGGGATTCAAAATCCACCTCTCCCCACACACGTTTAAAGTGAGTATGTTGAAAAAGTGCGGATAAAAACGCCCGACGTTCACCTGTATACTGTTCAAGAATCGAATTTGCATCACGTATGAAGTGATATTTCACGTCTGAGTAATAGCTGTATTTTGGTTGGATAACTTGCAAAAGCTCCAATTGTACTAAAATTGTTTTAAAAGGAAGTTGGCGAATATTGCACTGATTGGCCACTTTGAGTAGTTGTATTGACCATTCGTTATTCTGCTGTTCTTGTCTGATGTGATTGATCAGCGCCTCAATGCTGTGCTGTTCCGGTGTATCGCAATAAATAAAATTCTCTATGGTATGTAAACCATCCAGATTAGCCAATAAAATACAATTTGAATCGTTACCGTCTCGACCCGCTCGGCCAATTTCTTGGCTGTAACTTTCAATGGACTTTGGTAAATCGTAATGTATGACAAACCGAATGTCCGATTTGTCTATTCCCATACCAAAAGCAATCGTCGCCACAATGATTCCCACTTTACCTTCCATAAAGTCAGTCTGGATTTGCTGTCGTGATTCACTTTCCATGCCTGCATGATAGGCTTGAGCGTTGAACCCATTTTTTTGTAACGTTTTAGCGAGTAACTCGGTTGTGTGTTGTTGTGTAACATATACAATGCCACACCCTTGTTGAGCTTTAAGGGTATCGACTAAGGTACGTGTTTTTTCTTCTTCAGCAATGCTTCTGATATCAATATGGAGGTTTGATCGATAAAAGCCTGTCTGAACAATGTCTTTTTTATTGATATTGAATTTCTCAGCCATGTCGTTTTTTACTTTGGCTGTAGAAGTGGCCGTGAGTAGCAGCACCAGTGGAATCTGTAATTCATTTCGATAGGTTGGCAGCTTTAAATAATCAGGACGGAAGTTGTGACCCCACTCTGATAGACAGTGCGCTTCATCGACCACCAGCATTGAAATGGGAACTTGCTTAATAAAATGGCGAAAACGTTCATTTTTAAATCGTTCTACAGAAACCATTACAATTTTAATCTCGCCTTGTTTAATGCGGAAAAGACGAGACTGATACTCCTCTTGAGTAATACTCGAATCTAGGCTGGTTGCTGAAATACCGTGGTTGTCTAAGAAAGCCAATTGGTCTTTCATGAGTGCTAACAGAGGCGATACCACTAAGGTGATATGAGGTAAATGCAGAGCCGTGAATTGATAGCATAATGATTTGCCTGACCCCGTAGGGAATATAGCTAAAGAAGAATAACCACTTAGCAATCGCTCTACCGTTTCAAGTTGGCCTTCACGAAATTGATCGAAACCAAATAAGTGTTTGAGTGATTCAGTTGCATTCATATTAAGTGTGCCTTGGGATTTGTCTAGTGTCTGTGCTTTAGGGCGAATTTGATGCATCTCTGATGAAGTGATAAACACAATAGAAAAATGGCCTAAATAATACTCTATTGCTGACTTTAAATACCACTCTATTTTCTTTAGAGAGATCAGTAAGGTTTTTTTTGATTTTTCAGTGACGTTGAATATATTTGCATACAAGTTTAAAAAACAGTGTTTTATTCAAATAAAAATAGCAATACGAGACTGGAAGTATGTCCAAATCTGGTGCATGCACGCTATGATAGTGAAGCAGGTGGATAAAGATGAGCCTGCTTGAATGAGGGTGTGTTTCATCCATGGTTTTTCGATAAAAATAAAGGTTATAAATGAGACTATTGGTCATTGAAGATGATTATGTTCTGGGCAGTGCGCTTTGTGATCATTATCGTAAGTTGGGGCATGGTGTTGATCATGCTGTAAAAGGAGACGAAGCGAACAGCATTTTACGTCATCAAACCTATGATTTGATTATTCTGGATTTGAATCTGCCAGAAATGAGTGGCTCGCGCATTTTGCAAAACCTCCGTATACGAAAAGACAATACTCCCGTACTCATTTTGACGGCACGTTCTCAGATAGAGGATTGCATTAATTTATTGGATTTAGGCGCCGATGATTATCTTACCAAACCGTTTGATTTTGGTGAGCTGGACGCCCGTTGCAGAGCATTATTAAGGCGCCATGAAGGTAATGCTCAAACCATATTGACCTTTGATCGATTGGAGATTGATTTTAATGCGTGTTGTGTGAAATTAGATGGTGAAGAAATTCAATTTAAGCGTCGTGAATATCGACTGCTTGAAATATTTGCGAAACATTTGGGCCGTGTATTAAGTAAAGAAGAGCTTATTAATCATTTGTATGGCTTTGATGAATTTCCGAGTGAAAATGCGATAGAAACGTACGTTGCTCGTTTAAGAAAAAAAATTGAAGGCGGGAGTGTGGAAATTAAAACCATTCGTGGGCTTGGGTATTTGTTAGAAGAGCGTATAAAAGACGGTGATGGTAAAGACCAATTATCGGCTTTTTAAACGCCATAGAGTCTACTTTTTAATGAGTCATGTCACTGCTTGGATAAGTCGATATAACCATGATTAAAATCAGCAATTGGTCCATTAGAAAGCAGCTTATTATCGGTGCTAGCTGTTTGTTAATCACATTAGCGGGTGTTACGTTTTTCACTGCGAATGTCTATGGCAAAAACGCGGCGCGACTGTCTTTTGATCGAGTATTATTTGGTTCTGCATTACAAATTGTTGAGAACATTAATTTAATCGACAAAGAAATTATTGTGGATTTGCCTATTTCGGCTTTTCAAGGGCTGAGTTTATCGCCGAATGACAGAGCCTTTTATCAAGTGATTGCTGATGATTTTCATTTGACGGGTTACGAGGGGTTATCACACGGCTTGCCACGAAGAAAAGAAAACGATGACATATCTCGCCGTTACGATGCTGAATATTACGATGGGATGTACAGTGAAGAAGCGGTACGTTTTATAAAATTGTCCAGAAAGCTCATAGAGGCAGAAGAGCAAGTTGAGGTTGTTGTGTATTTAGCGCAAACACTGAATTCTAGAAATGAAATGGCGCATGATATCAGTTTAAAAGCACTGCAGCTTGTTAGCGTCATATTTACTATTGCGTTGTCTCTTTGTGTTGTTTTTATTTGGTTTATTATTCGTCCAATTCGACGATTAAATACCATTCTTTCCGAACGTTCATCCATTGATTTGACACCTATTGATACCAATGCCCCAAAAGAAATCAGCGAGCTTCTAAGAACTATTAATCATTTTATGTTGCAGTTGCAAAATACGTTGGATCGCTTGAAGCATTTTACCAGTGAAACGGCCCATCAAGTTCGGACTCCCTTGGCAGGTATTTTATCCCAATCACAAAATGCGTTAATAGAGAATGATCATAAAAAACGTTGTGTTCAATTGAATCAAGTAATCGACTCTTGTGGTGCATTGAGTCGAACAGTAGATCAATTGCTAAATCACGCTTTTATCGCGCATCGTTTTAAAAGCCATCCCATGCAGATCGTTTGGCTAGGCGCTTTGATCAAAGAAGTATCAAGAGAGCTTGTGTTAACTGCTCACCAGCAAGGAATCGAGTTGGCGTATGTGGGATCTACAGACGATGTGCAAATCCATGGGGATTCGGTGGCATTGAAAAAAATGCTGCAAAATATCATTGAAAATGCGATTAAATACAGTCCACATAAGGGCATTGTCGAAATATCATTAACCATTACTCAAAAAACAGCTCTTATGGGTGTGTCAGATCAAGGTGTGGGTATTCCAGAATCAGAGAAAGAATACGTTTTTGATCGATTTTATCGGGTCAGTAATAATTTACAACCCGGTAGTGGATTGGGGTTGTCCATTGCAAAAGAAGTTGCAGATCATCATAACGCGATATTGATGTTAAAAGATAATGACCCTCAAGGGCTGTTTGTTGAAGTGACGTTTTTAGATTTGATTGGTAGATCTTTATGAAATATTTTCTCGCTGTATTGCTACTTTTACTTTTGCCAGTCACACAGGCCGCGAGTGTAATATTCAAATTTGAACCACAATTAACAGAACTCTCTGTACTCGATGTGTATGGAGCAGCGGATTACCCTGAAATATCTCCTATAATTAATGCCTTCCAGAGAAAATACCCAACGATCAAAGTAATCTATACAGAATGGAGCACCAACTCTTTATATAAAGCGTTTGTTGAAGAGCCCCAATCTCGACCTGATATCATGCTCAGCTCTGCCATGGATTTGCAATTTAAATTGGTCAATGATGGTAATGCCATCAGCCACACTTCTGCGGAAACAGAACGATTGCCTGATTGGGCTAAGTGGCGTGATCAGATATTTGGTTTTACGTTTGAACCTGCTGTGTTTGCCTTTAATGCTGATGTGCTTGGAGACCAATTTGTGCCCCATACGCGGACGCAATTGGTGCAGTTCATTCAGCAAAACAGTCAGCAGCTCAATAATAAAATTGGTAATTTTGATGTTGAAAAAACTGGAATAGGGTATTTGGTTTTGGGGCATGACCGATTGCAAACCAGCAGTTATTTTAGGTTGTTGGAAGTTCTAGGGAAAACAAACGCTCGGAGTTTTACCAGTAGTTCTGCTATGTTGAAAGCGCTTTCTACGGGTGAATTACTACTGGCTTACAATATTAATGGATCTTACGCGAATACATGGTCAGGACTTCACCCCAATATTAAAGTGGTCATTCCAAAAGATTACACGACTGTTTTTATGAGAAGTGCATTTATTCCAAAACAAGCTAAAAATACCGATGATGCTCGACGGTTCATGGATTTTTTATTGTCTGATGAAGGGCAATCGGAGTTGTCTAATAAAACCAGCTTCAACCCATTACGGCAGGAAGTGGTTGCAGAAGAAAAGCGAGTATTTATTGGTAATTCTAGTAGTCTCAGGCCCATCCCCTTGGATCTGTCTTTATTGGTTTTTACAGATAAAATGAAACGTGAAGTTATCCTGAATGAATGGGAATACTTCATGAAGGATTATGATTAAATAGTCTTGTTTCCTCTCTTACTAAGTCAGCGTCCTGACAGCTTTCATATCTACATTGGAGTCTCCTGAGGGAGTTATGTATTTATTAGCACAATAATAAAACGTAAACATAGCAATAAGTATATGATTTAAATTGAGTCTTTTAGATATTGCACACTCCCTTTTTAGTTTCAATTATAGCGTTTGCTATAGCCGAAAAGAAAAAGAGGCTGCAATGACAGATCAAATACAGATTCCCTGCACCATAATGCGAGGTGGCTCTTCACGAGGACCTTATTTTTTAGCCGATGATTTACCAGACGATTGGCCAACCAGAGAAAAAATTGTATTAGCCGTAATGGGGTCAGGCGATTCACAGCAAATCAATGGTGTAGGTGGTGGCACCAGTTTAACCAGTAAATCCGCGATTGTTTCTAAATCCGATCATCCAGATGCGGATATTGATTATCTCTTTATGCAAGTGTCTATCGAAGAACAAAAAATCGATATTGGGCCATCGTGTGGGAACATTCTCTCTGGGGCGGTGCCGTTTGCGATTGAATCTGGGCTGGTGGAGGTTAAAGAAAATGAAACTCTAGTACGTGTACGTAATCTTAATACCGATTCTTTTATTGAAGTGACGGTAAAAACCCCTAATGGAGAGCTTGAATACGAAGGCGATGCAAGCATTGATGGTGTTCCCGGTACGGGTGCGCCAATTGTCCTTAATTTTTTAGATGTGTGTGGTACCAAAACGGGCAAGCTTTTTCCGACGGGCAATGAACGAGACGTCTATGAAGGCATTGAAGTAAGTTGCGTTGATGCATCGATGCCAATGGTGTTAATCAAAGCGGAGTCTTTGAATAAAACAGGTCATGAAAGCAAAGCGGAACTTGATGCAGACGAAGCCTTGCTACGTCAGATTGAACGAATCAGATTGGCTGCCGCAATAGACATGGGGTTTGGTGATGTTACAGGCAAAGTGATTCCCAAAGTGGGTCTGTTATCGAAACCGCAATTTGATGGCACCATTACATCCCGCTATTTTGTACCGCAAAATTGTCATGCCAGCCATTCTGTGACGGGAGCCATCTGCATCAGTGTTGCAACCGTTCATCAGAAAACCATTGTTAGCGATCTGATTAGTACACCTACAGACAGTGTGACAGACATTCGTATAGAGCACCCAAGTGGCAAGATTGATCTTATTTTAAAAATGGAAAAGGAAGGCTCGACCATTGATATTTTAAGCGTTGGCCTCATTAGAACCGCGAAAAAGATTATGGAAGGCGTGGTCAACATTCCTAAAAAAGCGGTTCTTTGATATTTATGTCAGCTTCCTGACAGGATTGCAGATTAGAGTGATGATCTTACTATTATTAAGTAACTGATTACTTGATTCTCTAAATTATAAAAAAGCTAAAATAAAGAGAGCGAAAAATGAATAATAATAAATTTTTTTCGGCACGAAAATTCCTTACATTACTTTCTTCAAGTGTAATACTTTCAGGGGCCTTATTGACTTCAAATCAAGCATCGGCAGACGTTAGCTTTGATGGTAAAAGAGTCGAATGGATTGTCCCATTTAAAGAAGGTGGTGGTTCTGATACTTGGGCTCGCTTTTACGGCCCTCACTTATCCAATGCATTACCAGGTTCGCCAACTGTCGTTATCAAAAACATTCCAGGTGGTGGCTCGACGAAAGGCGCAAACCAATTTCAGCGTCGTGCCAAAAAGAACGGTTTGAATGTCTTAGGGACATCTGGTTCCACTCAGTTCCCTTATTTATTGGGCGACAAACGTGTTAAATACGAATACAAAGATTGGAATGTGGTTCTTGCGTCACCAACAGGCGGTGTTTTTTACGTCAGCTCCGATCTTGGCATTCAATCGGCTAAAGATTTAATGAAGCTAAAAGATCATAAATTAAAATATGGCAGCCAAGGCGCAACGTCACTGGATTTGGTGCCATTACTTGCGATGGACCTTTTAGACATTGATGTTCAGGCTATCTTTGGTATGAAAGGGCGCGGCGCAGGGCGTTTAGCGTTTGAACGAGGAGAGGTGAATGTTGATTATCAAACCAGTTCGGCTTACCTAAAAAAAGTCATGCCGCTTGTGAAAGAAGGCAGAGCCATACCTATTATGTCTTGGGGCATGTTAGACAAAAATGGCGTGATCCAACGTGATCCAACCTTCCCAGACTTGCCACACTTTATTGAAGTATATGAAATGCTTTATGGTAAAAAGCCAGAAGGGCCGGGCTTTAAAGTATGGAAATCTTTCTTTGCTGCTGGTTTTGCCGCACAAAAAGGCATCTTCCTTCCGAAAGGCACAGATCCTGAAATTATAGAAGCATGGAGAAATGCGGCTGAGACAGTGACTCAATCTGCAGAGTTTAAAGCGCAAGCACCAACGGTGTTGGGTGAATACCCTCAGTTAGTACACGGAGACGCTCAAGCCGCTTTTAAAGCCGCTTTGGATATTTCTGAAGAAGACAAAGCGTGGGTTGTAAACTGGTTGTTCGAAAAATACAAAGTTAAGCTTTAAGCCCTTCCAGAACTCGTTTTAGATCTACTCAGTCGCTTACTTGTTTCGTAAGCGACTGCACTTCTCTAGGTAAACCTTATGATTGAAGCTCTTCTTATTTCCTTACAGACGATTATGTCTGGCACTCATTTATTATACTTAACGGGAGGCGTATTACTGGGTCTTGCAATAGGTATATTCCCCGGTTTAGGTGGTATTGCCGGTTTGTCTTTGCTCTTGCCGTTTTTATACGGAATGGAACCCATTTCTGCCTTGGCCATGTTGATTGGTTTGGTTGCTGTTATCCCTACTTCTGATACCTTTACGTCTGTGTTAATGGGGATTCCTGGCTCAAGCGGTTCACAAGCGACGGTGTTAGACGGCTTCCCAATGGCAAAAAAAGGGCAAGCAGCCAGAGCCTTGTCTGCTGCTTTTTCGGCGTCGCTTTTTGGTGGTCTATTCGGCGCGTTGGTATTAACAGCCTTTGTACTGATTGCCCGTCCCGTTATTTTGGCTTTTGGTTCAGCAGAGTTATTTATGTTGACGGTTCTTGGCTTAAGTATGGTGGGTGTGTTGGCCGGCAGCAGTTTGGTTAAAGGTTTGGTTGGTTGTGGTATTGGTATTGTGTTTGGCAGTATCGGTGGTGCCCCTGCGACAGGTGAAAACCGCATGACCTTTGAAAACTTCTACTTAATGGATGGTATTCCGCTTGTTGTGGTTGGCTTAGGCATTTTTGCATTACCTGAAATTATTGATTTATTGAGACAGAATAGAGCCATTTCAGATGCATCAAAGCTGGGAACAGGTTGGTTCACTGGTGTTAAAGATCTTATAGAGCATAAATGGTTGGCAATTCGTTGTTCTATTATCGGCTGTATTGTTGGTGCGTTACCAGGGCTTGGTGGCAGTGTTGTTGATTGGATTGCTTATGGGCACGCTGTTCAAACAACAAAAGATCAATCCAGCTTTGGTAAAGGCGACGTGCGAGGTGTGATTGCGCCGGAGTCGGCAAACAATGCTAAAGAAGGGGGTGGCTTAATCCCAACGTTATTATTTGGTATTCCGGGGTCTGGAAGTATGGCCGTCTTTTTGGGCGGTATGGTGCTTATTGGGTTAGAACCTGGCCCTGCTATGGTTAGTACGGATCTTGATATCACCTATACAATTGTCTGGTCTTTGGCGGTTGCCAACGTACTCGGTGCAGGCTTGTGTCTGATGCTATCTAAGTCGGTGTCGCGTTTAACGACGATTCCGTACAACTTGATGGCTCCTTTTATGATCATGGTGATCTGTTTCGCGGCATTTCAAGCAACCCGTGATTTAGGTGACCTTATTACTCTATTAGGCATTGGGGTTTTAGGTGTACTGATGAAACGTTTTGGCTGGCCTCGTCCAGCCTTTTTGATTGGTTTTGTCTTGGCAAATGGAATGGAAACTTATCTGTATCAAGCGATACAGTTTGATGGAATAGGCTTTTTAGCTAAGCCGGGCGTAATTATCATAAGCGTGTTGACAGCGATCTCTATTTTCTATGCGGCTCGACATGCTGCTAAAACATCGAAGGCAGAGAAAGAAAAGCCGGATTCAATGAAGGAAAACCGAGCCGTTCAGCTAGGGCCTCAGACTTTGTTTGCTGGTTTAATTTGCGCCTTATTTGCTTATGGTATTTACGATGCAACGACTCAGTCGTTCTTAGGGGGGATCTTTACGGGCAGTGTGAGTGCTCTAATGTTGATTCTCTCTTTAATCGTTTTTTATAAGTTAATAACGAATCAGGTTGACGATGCAGTGAACTTTGATAATGAGATCTTCTCAGGTTACCGTGGTGACCCAAAAATAGAAAAATTGATGCATTATATTTATTGGCTAACGGCTTTGGTTATCGGTTATGCGTTGGTTGGGTACATTATTGCAATTACGGTTTTCTTTATTGTCTTTTTATCAGTCAAGGCAAAATGCACACCGCAAAAAACAGCGCTGTTAACTGGCTGTGGTATTGGATTTTTAATCATGCTATCTCACGTGATGGTATTGGATTTACCTCAAGGGGTGTTGCAAGACCTTATCGAGCTACCATGGCCTTTAGGTTATTAATAAATGGTATTAAAGAATAGACTGTAATAATTAGCGCTTCCTGTTTTGCACGACTACAAGCTTGTATTGTAGTCGTGCTTTCTTTTGTAGACGGAAAAAGATTAAGAGCTGAAGTGTGAAAAACGCAATAAAGAAATGCTGTTCTGTAAAAAGTCTAATGGAGGCTCGCTTTTGTACGTGTTGAAGGAGAGGCGCTGTTCAGTGTATTTTGGTATAAGTAATGAGTCATAACTCGATCATTATGGAATATCGTATTCTGGAGTGGAATTGATGGATAAATGCATTGTCAGTAAAGACGACATTGAGTCGTATGAAAGTGCGTAAAAAACACATTTTTTGAATGAAAATGCACAGCGTGTAAATAAATCCTTAGGAGATTTAACGGGGCTGACAGAGTTTGGTTTCCATATTATTGAAATACTGCCGGATCATGAATCTACAGAAACCTATGTGCACTACCATGAAGACGAATGCGTTTATATTCTAGAGGGGGAGGCCGAGGCAGTTATTGGGAATGAAGTCCATAAAGTTCAGGCGGGCGATTTTATAGGCTATCGAGCGGGTGGAGAGCCACATAATTTACGAAACAGTGGGACTGATGTTCTGAGGTATATTATGGTTGGACAGAGGCTAGATCATGATGTTGCGGATTATACAAATTTGGACAAGCGTATATATCGTCAAAAAGGCATGCGATGGGATCTCGTCGATATAAATCATATTGACATACCGAGTTTTGGGAAAAAAAGTCTAGGGAAGGTGCGAATAAGTCTACTAAGACCCGCAGGGCATGGTCTAAAAGCCAGTATTCTTTGTTGAGTATCTCGAAAATAGGCCAGCTATTCACATTCGATACTCGCCTCGAATAGCCGGCTTTTATCCACATGCTAAGACAAGAGGACTTATTCGCACCTTCCCTAGTGATTGGGTCTAAGATGATGCTGATAAATAAGTCATAGAATTTTATTATTGATATAATAAAAACGATTAATTTTCTATTTTTATAAAGAATGGCTAGTCTAACGTTATCTTAAACAAAAAGAGTAGAAACGTATGAAAAATTTAATCACGGTTATGATTGCACGCCTTTTTCATTCTTCTGAGAAAGTTCAATCGAAACAAAAAACGAGCTGTAATTACAGTGATGATTACTACGGCGATAGAGAGTGTAAGTAATTAGAAATTACAGAGAATGACTTTTTCAAATGCTATTCACTTCAAACGTGACGTATAAAGAGGCCGTTGTACTCTCTTTATACGTTCATTAGCTGGCAATCAGTTTGGTTGCTGGTAAGCCTGTGTCCCCCACAATGGCACTGTTGATAGGCTGTGCTTAAAGCTCCCTTCTGTTTCTTTGGTTGTGTAAGACACGTACATCAGTGTTTGAGAGCCTTTATCAAAAATTCGGCGTATCTTCATATTCTTAAAAAAGACACTTTTCGATTTGCTGAAAATCACTTCTCCAGACTTTGAGCGATCGATTTGAGCCATCATATCGGGCGTGATTTCACCGGTTTGGCGACACGCAATGGACGAATCGCTCGGGTCAGAAAAATCTAAATCAGCTTCGATGCTGGCTACGTGGCATGTCACCCCTGTAACAATTGGGTCATCCAAGGTATTGAGTTTGATGTCTTTGGTGGTCAATAGGCCTAGGCTCACGTCACCGACTTCATTTTTATCGCATGCTGTGAGTAGGGCGGCAATGCCAATAATTGCAGATAGTTTTTTCATTATATGTTCCGTTATAAAAGTCGGTTGTATGTGTTTACTGGTGTATATTTAACGTTAGGTTATTAATTTCAAGAGCCCATGATATTTTATACTGAGACGGTACGATGAGTGATAGCGAGTCACTTTTCGATAGGTGACATTAGCATAAGCATTGATTCTGGGTACAGCGCCTAGTTTTTATCGTTTTAAAATTGAGGATTGCAGTGAATCCGATTCAAATATTATTTTCAGCGTTAGTTATCGTGATCTCCATATCTTATTCTATTGCCTCTACTGATGTGGAGGTGATCTATGAAGGCACTCAATGATTAAAGAATCTGATGTTGCCGAAGGTGTGGGTGAATTGATTAACACTGAATTTCATCTGTGGGATCAATTACATATCATTTTTGGCTGGGAAGATGGTTCGCTTTATGACCCAAATATCAATGAAATTCATGTTCCATACTCATTTATTGAAAAAGTAAAAGCACGTTTTGTGGTGGTAGATTATGACAATACTGGTGTTGGTAGAGAAGATGCGATCATGAATGCTTTTATGTATGCACTGTTTCATGAGGTTGCTTATAGCTATGTTCATGTTTGATTTGGCTATCTTTTGGTAAAGAAGAGGGTGGCGCTTATTTGAACTGAAATTTAAATGTGTCATTTAAGTTCAGATGAGAGATTTAAATAAGCGCCAAAGATGTCATCGGTTGTCTTTGTTTAAAAGCTTGGTCAGTTGCTCAATTTGTTTTTCGAGATTGCGAACTTGTCCTTGTGTTGCTGGTAGTGAATCGCTTCCTGCCTCTTCCTCACGGGCGTGTTGATGTTCTTGAGACATGATTTCTAAAATGGTGCCTACCATCATGTTTAAGAAGACAAAAGCAGTTAAAAAGATAAACGTTAAGTAATAAATCCAGCTGATTTTATAAACAACCATGGTTTCATACATTATATCTGTCCAATCTTCAAAAGTGGCTATCCTGAACAGTGTTAGCATTGATATGGACACATCCCCCCAAAGTACTGAGTTGATGTTGGCAAAAAGCATACTGCCAATGGCGGCGTAGATATAAAAAATAACGAACATCAGTAGTGCAATATACCCCATTTGAGGAATTGCTTTGAGAAGCGAGTTTACCAACAGTCTAAGTTCGGGGATCATTGACACCAATCTCAGTACTCTGAATATTCTGAGTAGGCGAGCTATAAATACAGTCGAGCCAGCCGCTGGATATAAGCTGCCTAATACAATGATGGTATCAAAAATATTCCATCCTTTAGAGAAAAAATGCTTGATGCCTTTGCTTGCAAAATAACGAATGATAAGCTCAACAAGAAAAAATGCGGTAATACCGACGTCTAGCCAGTGAAGTGCTAATTCTGCGGTAGGATGTAATGAGTAGGTATGGGCGCCTACTGTTAGAGCGGAAATGACAATGATTGCAATCACGAATGATTGAAAAAGTTTACTGTTATCAATGCGTTGAAATAACTGTTGCAACTGCGACAACATAATATTATGACCTTAATCTATAAAAAAATGAAAGGGGATTATAAGTATTTTTCTCTGAAAAGTAATGCTGTTGAGGTTTATTTCATTGTGTACTTTTTCATTGCGAAACATGCTCTGAAGTATTTTTAAATGAAGAAGAAAGTAAATGAAGTGTACGAAAAGGAGTGAGGTACAGACAGTCCTATCGATAAAAACAATGGCACTGTCTGTGTAGAGTTTAAGGTGCAGATCGCTGCGTAGGATGAGCAGGTTCTCTAGGTGATGATGTTAATCTTTTCTACGACGAACGGCAGAAGTAGACATTTTTGCTGTCACATCAATCTTGGCCATAATTTGCGCCATTTCATCTGCTTGTTCTTGTTGAGCGGATTTTAATTGCTCTTCACGTTCTAACTTGGATTTTTTTTCAGCTTCTCTAAGAAGTTTTTGAATGGCTGCTTTACTTTTTGGTCGAGTAGTAGAAGGATCAGCTTTTTTACGTACAGCTTTTTTTGCAGGTACATCAAGGCGTTCTTCACCAATCAATTCACCAAAAAATGACTTAGATGTTGGTTTAGGTTGCTCTTTTGGTAATTCTATCGTTTTTTTTACCGCGGACTTGCGCGTTGCTTTTTTGGCTGGAGCTGTTGTTGACACACCGTTTGCGTCAAACATTGCTTTTTTGCCAAAACTTGCTAGCGTAGGTTTCGCTGCAGATTGCCCGATTTTATAGCCGCGTAAACTTACACCGTTATAAATAGAAACGTAATCTTGCTCCAACTCGTAAAGTTCTTCTTTATCTTCCGTCTCGTAAAGTTCTTCAACGGAAAACGAATCTGCACCAAACTCGCGTATTTCGTCGTACAGAGGAAAATCTAAGCCTTCATTTGAAGCTCCAACGTATTGTTCAAAGCGTTGGAAACCGCTATTAAAGGATGTGCCGATGTAATGCTTATTTGTTTTGTTATTAGTGATTTTAAAAACGACCAAAACCGCTGCCTCTTTGAATTTTCTTTTGAATAGCATAAGACAATATAAGAGAAAAGAAGAAATTTCTTTTGCCCTCATAAAGGTCTTAGATAAATTTGTCAGTGCTTAATAACTAAGTTTAGTCCATCTCGAATATTTAGATGAACATTTTCAACGCGATCATCTTCTAGAATGCGCTGATTTAAAGAATCGACGGCTTTGTCACTGTTCTCATTAGGGCTCAGTACTCGTCCTTGCCATAGCGAGTTATCTACAATAATTAGGCCGCCAGGTCGAACTAGAGGGACAACGGCTTCATAATAATTCAAATAGTTACGTTTATCTGCATCAATGAAAACAAAATCCAAACCGTTTGGTACGGTTTTAAGCGTCTCTAAAGCTTGACCAAAAATAGGAGTGATTTTATGACCATATGGACTACGATCAAAAAAAGATTGAGCAAAATCAATTGCTTTCGGATTGGTTTCACAGCAAATGAGTTTGCCGTCTTCAGGCATTCCTTCCGCAATCGAAAGTGCGGAATAGCCAGTAAACATGCCTATTTCTAATGCAAGTTTAGGGTTTGACATTTTAGCAAGTAACTTTAAGGTGCGACCAATTGTTTTGCCTGAAAGTTTATTGGGGTATCCCATCTCAGAGTACGTTCTATTAATTAACTCTAATAATAGTTCAGGCTCTGATTGAGTAGTATCAATGCAGTAATTATCAAGCGCGTTATTGGTCATAAAACCTTGTAAAGTTTGGTTGCTGTGAAACGGCTGACAATTTTACCTTGCTCAGTAGGAAAGTCCACGGCTAATTGGATAAAAAAGGCATCTATTGGAAAAAACTTTAAAAATTAAAGAAATGTTTGTTTAGCAAGGAAAAAGGGTAAATAAATTAGCATCATAAGAAAGTAAATGTTAATTTACCTACCTTACTTTTACATGTGCTCTTTCGTATGGAGCACCACTGACTCCGGATAGGGGAGAGAAATGCCAGAGATTACTTTGCCAGACGGCAGCAAACGTTCATTTCCAAACTCTGTTACTGTAATGCAAGTAGCAGAAGATATCGGCCCAGGTTTAGCAAAAGCAACAATTGCTGGGCGTGTTAATGGCGTTTTAGTTGATGCATGTGAGTTGATTGAAGAGGATGCCGAATTAAGTCTTATCACAGGCCGTGATGAAGAAGGTTTAGAGATTATTCGTCATTCATTTGCTCATTTGATTGGTCATGCTGTTAAGCAGCTATTTCCTACTGCGAAAATGGCTATCGGTCCTACCATTGATAACGGTTTTTACTACGATGTTGCGTATGAACGTCCTTTTACCAACGAAGATATGTTGGCAATTGAAAAACGTATGCTTGAGCTCGTTAAAAAAGATTATGACGTTGTGAAAATTGTAACGCCAATCGAATCGGCGCGTGCTCAGTTTGTTGAGCGCGGAGAAGATTATAAAGTCGCATTAATTGATGGTATGGATGAATCTGTTAAGCAGGTTGGCTTGTATCATCATGAAGAATACATGGATATGTGTCGAGGGCCTCACGTACCAAACACGAAAGTGTTGCGTCATTTCAAGCTAATGAAATTGGCAGGGGCTTATTGGAAGGGCGATTCTAATAATGAAATGCTTCAACGCATCTATGGCACGGCATGGAACGACAAAAAAGAATTGAAGGCGTACCTAACTCGTCTTGAAGAGGCAGAGAAAAGGGATCATCGTAAGTTGGGCAAGAAGCTGGACTTATTTCATGTTCAAGAAGAAGCTCCGGGGATGGTTTTTTGGCATCAAAAGGGATGGACTCTTTATCAGGTAATCGAACAGTATCTTCGCGTAAAGCAGCGAGAGAGTGGTTACCAAGAAATAAAAACACCTCAGATTGTCGATCGCGTTTTGTGGGAGAAATCTGGTCATTGGGGTAAGTTTAATAGCGGAATGTTTACAACGCATTCAGAAAATCGTGATTACGCTATTAAGCCGATGAACTGCCCTTGCCATATTCAGGTATTTAATCAGGGCCTTAAGAGTTACCGTGATTTGCCTTTGCGATTGGCTGAATTTGGTTCGTGTCACCGTAATGAGCCATCCGGTTCTCTTCATGGGATTATGCGAGTGCGTAATTTTGTGCAAGATGATGGTCATATTTTTGTAATGGAAGATCAGTTGCAAGAAGAGGTGTCTGAGTTTATTCGTCTGTTGCATGAAGTGTATGCTGACTTTGGTTTTACCGACATTATTTATCGTTTATCTACTCGACCAGAGCAAAGAGTTGGTTCTGATGAGGTTTGGGATAAGTCAGAAAAGGCGCTTGCTGAGGCTTTGAATGCAGCGGATTTGGACTGGGAAGAATTGCCTGGTGAAGGGGCATTTTATGGCCCGAAAATTGAATTCTCTCTGAAAGATGCTATTGGCCGTGTATGGCAATGCGGTACAATCCAAGCCGATTTTTCTATGCCTGGTCGACTCAGTGCGCAGTTTGTTTCAGAAGATGGTTCTAGGCAAACACCTGTTATGTTGCATCGTGCAATTGTAGGTTCCTTAGAGCGTTTTATCGGCATTCTAATAGAAGAGACAGAAGGCAGTTTTCCTGCTTGGTTAGCGCCTGAGCAAGTTGTTGTGATGAATATAACCGATCGCCAAGCAGATTTCTGCGATGATTTGGCAAAAAGATTCAATTCTAATGGCTTTAGAGCCAAACTAGACTTGAGAAACGAAAAGATCGGGTTTAAAATTCGTGAGCATACAATACAGCGTGTGCCTTACCTTATCGTGGTAGGGGATAAAGAAGTAGAGCAGCAGCAAGTTGCTGTAAGAACCCGTACCGGCGAAGACCTCGGTGTCATGAGTGTTACTGATTTTGAGGGATTGCTTCGAAAAGAAGTCGCTCGCCGTAGTCGTAAACAAGAATTGGAGATTTCACTATAAAAGGTAATATCAATCGCGGCCGTCAATCAAGTAAGCAACGCCCGCTAATCAACGAGAATATTCAAGCCACTGAAGTACGCTTAATTGCGGAAAATGGTGATCAAGTCGGTGTTGTTTCAATAGAAGAAGCAATTAAGGCAGCAGAAGAAGCCAAATTAGATTTGGTTCAAATTGCAGACTCCGATCCTATTGTTTGTAAAATAATGGATTACGGTAAGCATGTTTTTGAGCAAAAGAAAGCGAAGGCGGCTCAAAAGAAAAACGCTAAACAGATTCAGGTAAAAGAAATGAAATTCCGTCCAGGGACGGAGGAAGGGGATTATCAGGTAAAACTCCGCAACCTGATACGTTTCCTTGAAGGTGGGGATAAGGCTAAAGTATCTTTACGATACCGAGGTCGTGAAATGGCACATCAGGAGCTTGGAATGCAACTTATGAATCGAGTCGCTTTAGACTTAGAAGAGTATGGTGCAATAGAGCAAGCTGCGAAAATGGAAGGTCGTCAATTGACTATGGTGCTAGGCCCTAAAAAGAAGAAGTAGTTTTGGTTATCTCTTAGATAGCAGGAAATTACACTAACATTAACGAATGCGAAGTGGTTTTTAATAATGAACAAAATTAAGTCACACAGTGGCGCAGCTAAGCGTTTTAAGCGTACTGCGAATGGTTTTAAACATAAACAGTCTCATACTAGTCATATTTTGACTAAAAAATCGACTAAGCGTAAGCGTCATCTTCGTGCTCTGCACCAAGTTGCACAAAGCGATAAAGCACTAATTGTGCGTATGTTGCCTTACATTTAAATACCAGGTCATTTTTTTAGTTAATTAATTAGTAAAAGGTTTATATTATGCCTCGCGTAAAACGTGGTGTTCAGGCTCGTCGCCGTCACAAAAAGATTTTAAAGCAAGCTAAAGGTTATTATGGCGCTCGTAGCCGAGTGTTTCGTGTAGCGAAACAAGCGGTTATCAAAGCGGGTCAATATGCGTATCGTGACCGTCGTCAACGTAAACGTCAATTCCGCGCTTTGTGGATTGCTCGTATTAATGCGGCAGCGCGCATCAATGGTTTATCTTACAGTCGTTTCATTGCTGGTTTGAAAATTGCCGCAATCGAAGTTGACCGTAAAGTATTGGCTGACCTAGCTGTGTACGAGAAAGAAGTTTTTGCTGCAATCGTTGAAAAAGCGAAAGCAAGCTTGGCTTAATTTCTGACGTAGCAATAAGGTTTTTTTGCTTTTATGTTGAAAGTAAAGAAATCTAAAGCCGTCTTTAATAGGGGAAGAGCTATGCTCTTCCCCTATTTTATTTTGGGGAGTGAAAAATGGAAAACCTGAAGCAAATTCTTTCAGATGCATTAAATGCTGTATCTTCCTCTGAGAGTGAGTCCTCTTTAGATGAGATTCGAGTAAAGTATCTTGGTAAAAAAGGTGAATTGACGGCTGTGTTAAAGCAGTTGGGTAATGTGGCAGCAGAAGATCGTCCGAAAATTGGGCAGCTTGTCAATGAAGCTAAAGAAAAAGTTCAATTGGAAATAACGCGCAAAAAAAATGTATTGGCAGCGGCAGCTTTGAATGCAAAGTTGGCAAGTGAGGCTATTGATATTACTTTATCTGGTCGTGGTCAAGAAGTGGGTGGCTTGCACCCAGTTACGAGAACGCAAGAGAGAATTGAAGGGTTCTTTAAAGGAATTGGCTTTGACGTAGTTGGTGGCCCTGAGATAGAAGATGACTATCACAATTTTGAAGCGCTAAACATACCTGCGCATCATCCAGCGCGAGCGATGCAAGATACTTTTTATTTTAATGCTAATACTGTCTTGCGTACACATACTTCGCCTGTACAGGTTCGTACGATGGAGGTTTCTCAGCCTCCAATTAGAATTATATGTCCTGGTAGAGTGTATCGCTGTGATTCTGATCAAACGCATACACCAATGTTTCATCAGGTTGAAGGTTTGTTGATAGATGAGAATATTTCTTTCGCAGACTTGAAGGGCACGCTACAGCAGTTTCTAAATGTTTTTTTTGAAGATGATGTTAAAACTCGCTTCCGTCCTAGTTATTTTCCGTTCACAGAGCCTTCAATAGAAGTGGATATTTGGCGGATTAACAGTAAAGGTGAAGGGTCTTGGTTGGAAGTGCTTGGTTGTGGGATGGTTCACCCAAAAGTCTTAGAAATGTCTGGTATTGACTCTGAGAGATACACTGGTTTTGCGTTTGGTATGGGTGTAGAGCGATTTGCTATGTTGCGTTATCGCGTTGATGATTTACGCATGTTTTTCGAAAATGATTTACGTTTCCTTAAGCAATTTAATTAATATTTAACGACTCAGGGTATCTTGTATGAAATTTAGTGAGAATTGGCTAAGAGAGTGGGTCAATCCTGCTATTAGCAGGGAAGAGCTGATGGCTCAAGTTACAATGGCGGGGTTGGAGGTAGATGAGTTTTTTGGTGTTGCAAATGAGTTCTCCGGTGTTGTTGTAGGTGAAATCACCGAAGCGGTTAAGCATCCTAACGCTGATAAACTGCGTGTTTGTCAAGTAAGTGATGGCGTTGATGTTTTTCAGGTTGTGTGTGGTGCGCCAAATGCGCGAGCAGGAATTAAAGTCGCTTTTGCTAAGATCGGTGCTGTTTTAGGTGATGATTTTAAAATTAAAAAAGCTAAGCTTAGGCAGGTTGAGTCGATGGGGATGCTTTGTTCTGCTTCCGAATTGGGCTTAAGTGATGAAAATGACGGCATAGTTGAGCTGTCATTGGATGCGCCTCTTGGCAGTGATGTTCGTCAGTATCTTGACTTGAATGATTTGATCATAGATGTTGACTTGACACCTAACCGTAGTGATTGTTTGAGTATTGCTGGCTTGGCGAGAGAGGTAGGTGTTTTAAATAAGCAGGATGTTAAGGCTGTTGAAATTTCTGTGAGTGCTGTTGAGGTACAAGATACTTTTCCAGTAACTGTGGTCAGTGTTGAAGGTTGCCCGCGTTATTTAGGTCGCGTAATTAAAGATGTTGATGTGTCTGTTGTGACACCTATCTGGATGGTAGAGAAATTACGTCGTTGTGGTGTGCGCTCTGTTGACCCTATTGTTGATATTACAAACTATGTGATGCTTGAGCTTGGTCAGCCAATGCACGCGTTTGATTTAGATAAGTTGTCGGGCGCTATTGTCGTTCGTATGGCGGATGAAGGTGAAAAGATTACTTTATTAGATGGGCAAGAAATCAGCCTTCGAAGTGATACGCTGGTTATTGCTGACGAGAGTCGCCCTTTGGCGATTGCTGGAGTTATGGGGGGCGAGAACTCAGGCGTATCGAGTGAAACGAAAGATATTTTCTTAGAAAGTGCTTTTTTTACTCCTTTGGTTTTGGCTGGTAAGGCTCGATCTTATGGATTGCATACAGACAGTTCTCATCGTTTTGAAAGAGGTGTTGATTTTCAGTTGCAGCTAGATGCTATAGAGCGTGCTACTGCTCTAATTATTGAAATTTCAGGTGGTAAAGTGGGTCCTGTTGTTGATGTTACGACAGAGTCTGAGCTGCCTTCTCGCTCTGATGTTGTGCTACGTAGGAAAAAACTAGACCAGTACTTGGCTATTAGTCTTGATTCTGTATTGGTGACTGGTATTTTACAGCGCTTAGGGTTGAATGTGGTGAGAGAATCGGCTGAAGAGTGGGTGGTTAGTGTGCCTAGTCATCGTTTTGATATTTCTATTGAGGCTGATTTGATTGAAGAGGTGGCTCGTGTGTACGGCTATGATAATTTGCCGTCTTCAATGCCTACTGCTTCAATCGGTTTTAGTCCTGTTTCTGAGGCAAAAACGTCACTGCAAACAATGAGATCCACTTTGGTAGCGTTTGGCTATCAAGAAGCAGTAACATACAGTTTTATCGATCCTGCCATCTCTTCTCGATTCTATCCAGAGATTGAAGCTATAAAGCTAGAGAATCCCATTTCTGTTGATATGGGGGTTATGCGTCCTAGTATTATTCCTGGTTTGGTTAAAGCGTATTTACATAACCAAAATAGGCAGCAGTCTCGAGTTCGTTTATTTGAAACGGGGCGTCGTTTTATTGGTTCGGTTGATGCTTTGGCCGAAATGGATCAGCAGGAGCGTTTATCTGGTTTAATTGCTGGGTCTAAGGCTCCTGAATCTTGGTGTCAAAATAATGATAAAGTGGATTTTTACGATATTAAATCACATTTAGATGGATTGTTTGCTTTGAATTCGAGCGAAGCACCTGAATATCGTAAGGCGAATGAAGTGTTCTTGCATCCAGGGCGCTCTGCAGAAGTTTTGATTTCCGGTAAAGTGGTTGGGATTATTGGTGAGCTGCATCCTCAGTTATCTAAATCACTGGGTTGTAGTCAGTCTGTATATGTTTTTGATGTCTCTCTTGATGCTGTTTTAAGTGGCAGATTGCCTAGATATAAAGCGATTTCTAAGTTTCCTGAAGTAAGGCGTGATTTGGCGTTATTAATGGATAGGGATATTGCGGCCTCTTCGTTGAAGGATGTTATTCTTTCTGTGGCTGGTGAGGGGTTTAAAGATGTGACGGTATTTGACGTTTATCAAGGGCAAGGTATTGATGATACGAAAAAAAGTATCGCGATAGGCTTGACGTGGCAACATCCTTCGCACACTCTTAGTGATGAAGAAATAAACAACTCGTTGGAAGTTATCGTAAATGAGTTGTATTCCAAGCTTGGAGCGGTAGTTAGGGGGTAAATCATGGGTGCGTTGACAAAGGCGGATATTGCTGAAAACTTAGTTGACCAACTGGGTGTGAGTAAAAAAGATGCAAAAGATCTTGTAGAGGGTTTTTTTGATGTGGTTCGAGAGACGTTGGTTGCTCGGGAGCAAGTAAAGTTATCAGGTTTTGGTAATTTTGAAGTGCGCGAAAAGAGTCAACGCCCTGGTAGGAACCCTAAAACAGGTGAAGAAATACCAATTACAGCTCGAACTGTTGTTACTTTTAGGCCAGGGCAGAAACTTAAAGGTAAAGTGGATGCTTATATGGGAGATAAGTAATAGTAAGGTGATTTATAGCATTAGCTGTCTTGTTACTTAGTGTTGTTCTTTGTGTTTTCTGTACGCCTCCATATGGAGGCGTACTGGTTTCTAGGGGAGTGTGTTAGGTTTGTTATGTATATGGGGAGGAGATGTTTATATTTGATGTCTTGGGCTTATGTATAGCCTTAGTAACTTATTGATGACTATAGAAAGTCTCGAGAACGCAGCTAATAAAATTAATTTAAAAAATGTTAAAAAAGTCTTCCCTTTTTAAATTGTTATAGTAATATACGCACCCGCTGGCAACGACAACAGTCGTAACAGTAAAAGTTATCAGGCGGGGCGTAGCGCAGTCTGGTAGCGCACTAGCATGGGGTGTTAGTGGTCGCAGGTTCAAATCCTGCCGTCCCGACCAGAAAATGTTTTAGCCGATATAGCTCAGTTGGTAGAGCATCTGACTTGTAATCAGAGGGTCCCGAGTTCGACTCTTGGTGTCGGCACCATTTTTGGTTAAGATCACTGAAGTTGTTTTTAAAAGTTATTCTATAAAGGCCGATATAGCTCAGTTGGTAGAGCATCTGACTTGTAATCAGAGGGTCCCGAGTTCGACTCTTGGTGTCGGCACCAATTAAAAACAGTTTGAACATTATGTGTTGCCGCTATAGCTCAGTTGGTAGAGCATCTGACTTGTAATCAGAGGGTCCCGAGTTCGACTCTTGGTGGCGGCACCAATCATATAAAGTAAATATTATGTATTGCCGATATAGCTCAGTTGGTAGAGCATCTGACTTGTAATCAGAGGGTCCCGAGTTCGACTCTTGGTGTCGGCACCAATAATACGTAAGGGTTGCTAGAAAATGCCGCTATAGCTCAGTTGGTAGAGCATCTGACTTGTAATCAGAGGGTCCCGAGTTCGACTCTTGGTGGCGGCACCATCTAAAGCGATGTGAAAGCTTCGTCGTCAGACGCAAAATTGATAAATGGAGCGGTAGTTCAGTTGGTTAGAATACCTGCCTGTCACGCAGGGGGTCGCGGGTTCGAGTCCCGTCCGTTCCGCCATTTATCTTTATAGGGTATTTGGCAAGTTATTTAAATGCGAAAGCATCTAAATGGGTGTGTAGCTCAGTTGGGAGAGCGTCGCCCTTACAAGGCGAATGTCGGGAGTTCGAACCTCTCCACACCCACCATCTAAAACGATGTAAACTTTTCGTCGTCAGACGCAAAATTGATAAATGGAGCGGTAGTTCAGTTGGTTAGAATACCTGCCTGTCACGCAGGGGGTCGCGGGTTCGAGTCCCGTCCGTTCCGCCATTTATCCTTATAGAGTATTTGGCAAGTTATTTAAATGCGAAAGCATCTAAATGGGTGTGTAGCTCAGTTGGGAGAGCGTCGCCCTTACAAGGCGAATGTCGGGAGTTCGAACCTCTCCACACCCACCATTCATCATTTTCTGCTATTTGATTCCGCATTTTGTTTTATATGCGATTTCTTTCTTTATTCTATATCGATAAAAATACGTTAATTTCGTTTTATCTAATTGAAAATATTTGATTTTACTGTTGATGTTTTTATCCATTTCTATGTTTTTGTGGTGACCTCTTTGGTCTGGTATCACTTATTGCGTCTTATCTGTTACCCAGAATGTCTTCTTAAATTGGTGTGCCTTGCCGTCTAGAGTTGGATGTTGTTTATTATAAGTTATTGTGATGATCTGCATATCAATCTACAGCTTATTAAACCTAATGGAATCATTGCTGAAATGTTAATTGGTTTCAGGTTTTAGTATGTTATTTTGCTCATTTTCTGATTGCATTACCTCTATTCTTATTTCTGAATAATCTAAACCTCATTTCTAAAAAATCTGCTGTACTTCTTACTGTGTCGTTAGGACTTTTAAATACAGATCTCTATGCTTTTATGTCTGAGGATAGGTGAAGAGGTTTATGCTTGGAGTGTGATTTTTTAGGTTTTTTATCCCAAAAAGCAGGGCTTTTACCGACTTTTTTGAAGAGTTTAGTCTAAAGTGAATTAAAGTGGGTGTGGCTTTTTCAATACAGATTTGAATTTTATCGGTCAATAAAATCGTACAATAAAAAATAACTAAAAATATTGTATATCCGAAACGTTTTGGATTATATTTATCCAAATCGTTTCGGATTTGTTATCGAGACGAATGAGGAAAAAATGAATAAGAAGAAAAAAACAACATTAAAGTCAATTGCACAACACTTAAACATATCTGTAACAACTGTTTCTAGGGCGTTGTCAGGATACGATGATGTGAATGCTAAAACGAAGCTTCATATTCAAGAAGCAGCAAGAGCGCTTGGTTATGTGCCAAATTTAGCTGCGCGTAGATTGGTTACAGGAAAAAGTAATGCGATAGGCATTTTATTACCCGTTCCTTATGGCGATATGAGAGATCACTTCTTAAGTCACTTTTTACTTCATTTTGGTCGTTCTTTGCATACACATAATCCAAACCTAGATTTGATTGTTTCTTATGCTCCGGAGGGCGATGAAGAGCTTTCAACATATCAACGCTTCATCGATGGCCAACGAGTAGATGCTTTTGTGGTTATGAGAACAAGAAGGAATGATGTACGAGTGGATCTTTTACAAGAACAAAATATTCCGTTTGTAACGCACGGTCGTACAGAATCACCAGAAAGTCATAATTGGATAGATAGCGATGCGATTTCAGGTTTCGATTTTGCTACACAAAGCCTAATTGATAAAGGGCACAAAAATGTTGTGTTGCTTAATTTACCAGAAAGAATATTTACTTCTCAAATGAGAACGGAAGGCTATATTAATGCAATGGAGCGTGCTGGATTAACACCTCATACGCATATCACTGAAGTGGTTGATGATATTCCATACAAAATTTCGTTAGATCTGTTACAGCAAAAAAATGCACCAACAGGGTTTATTTGTGCCTCAGATGTCATTGCTCATCAAGTTGTGAGGGCGGCAAAGCATTTGGGTATCGACCCTTGTTTAGATATTAACATTATAGGGTGTGATGACTTACCTGTTTCGTATCTTGGGGACCCCACCATATCGACACTACGATCTTCTTTTGAAGCTCATAGTCAGGCAATCATTAATATATTGCAGTCCCAACTGAACGGTCAGGTCTTCGTTCCCAGAAATAAATTAATTGATTATGAATTAATTGAAAGACAAACAAGCAATCAAGCTTTTTTACTTCCTGATTAGTTTGTAAACCGTAGGCATGGCACGAATGTCTATAAAACCTAATCGCTCTTGGCGATTTAAAAGTAATAATAGGACTTTAAAGATGATAAAAAAAATAATACTACCAATCTTATTAGGATCTTCAATTGCTTCGGCGAGCGAGGTTGTTTTTTATTCTACTCAAGCAAACCCTTTGAAAGAAGCAGATGCGATGAGAAATGATGTGTTAATAAACTACGACGGAGAAGTGAAGTTTCTTCCTCAAGAAGCAGGTCCTTTCTTTTCTCGTATTGAGGCTGAATCCCGAGCTAACTCAGTAACACTTGGTGTTTTAGGTGCTTTACATGGTCAGTTTCCTCAAATTCAAGATTCATTAGACTCTATTGACGATATTCTAGGTGCTGTTCCTGATATCAAAGCAAACAAGACAATGAGTGATCTGGGTAAATTAGGAACAGAGAACCAGAAATACATTCCTTGGATGCAAGCAACCTACATCATGGCTGCAAATAAAAAAGCATTGCCTTACTTACCTGAAGGGGCTGATGTTTATGCGCTAACTTATGATGAACTTGCTGTTTGGGCTTCAAATATTAAAGAAGCAACTGGTGATGCTAAGTTGGGTTTCCCCGCTGGAGAAAAAGGTCTAATGCACCGCTTCTTACAAGGATATTTATACCCATCATTCACTCATTCTGTTGTTACTGAATTCCGTAGTGATGATGCAAAAGACATGTGGAAATGGTTTAGAGACCTTTGGCAAGATGTGAACCCAAGGTCAACTGCATACAGTTTGATGCAAGAACCGTTATTGACGGAAGAGGTTTGGGTGGCCTTTGATCATACAGCACGTCTAAAAGATGCGTTTGATCAAAGACCTGATGACTTTATTGCTTTCCCTGCTCCATCTGCAAAAGAAGGACGTGGATTCATGCCAGTTATTGCTGGTTTAGCCATTCCTAAAGGAACACCAGATCGTGAAGGGGCTGCAAGCTTAATTAAATACCTGTCTCAGCCAGAAGTTCAAGTTAAAACACTTAAAGCAACAGGTTTTTACCCGATTGCTAATGTAGAACTTCCTGCTGACCTACCTGCTAACGTGAGAATTGCAGGTAAAGCCATTTCTCAGCAAGCGGGTTCTGCCGATGCATTGCCATCAATGCTTCCAGTAGGTCTAGGTGATTTAAGTGGTCAGTTTAGTAAAGCGTACAAAGATACATTTCAACAGATCGTTTTACGTAATGCAGACATCGATAGTATTTTGAATCGTCAAGCAGTTGTTTTAAAAAACATAATGAGCACGGCTAATGCACCTTGTTGGGCTCCTGACAAGCCAAGTGAAGGTGTTTGTCCAGTTAACTGATATCTCGTTTTAGTAGCCTGAGAGGTCGATCCTCTTGGGTTATTGTCTAACTTAGTTAAACAGATTTCAGGATGTCTTATGAATATTAAATCTTATCCGTATATTTTGATTGCTCCCAGTATTTTATTTTTACTGGCATTCTTTATTTATCCATTTATTGAAGTGTTTGTCCAAGCGTTTACCACGACGAATGGTGAAGTTACGCTTAAAAATTTCGATACAATTTTTAATGACTTTAACTTTTTACCTTCTTTAAACAATACGTTACTTCTTGCTTTTGTGGTCGTGCCTGTGCAGCTATGTATGGCTGTTGGTATGTCTTTAATGATCTCCAAAATGAAAAAAGGTCGTGATATCGTCCTTTACATTTGGACGATTCCCCTTGGTATTTCTGATTTAGCAGCAGGTATTGTTTGGCTGGCATTGCTAGATCAGAACGGTTTCTTGAACAGCTTTTTGTTTTCAATTGGTATTATCGACGGACCAGAGAGTTGGTTAAATTATAATAACCCTGTAGCAATTTTTGCTGCAATTGTCTTCGCGGAAATTTGGCGAGCTACGGCAATTCTGCTTGTGATTCTAGTGTCTGGTATTGGCTTAATACCAAAAGAGTACTACGAAGCAGCTGAAATATTTGGAGCTAATGCTTGGGTTCGTCTTTGGAAAGTTACTTTACCTTTACTTCGACCTAGTCTTCAAACAGCGCTTATCCTGCGCACCCTATTGGCGTTTGAAGTGTTTGCGGTGGTCATGCTTCTAGGTGGAACAAACATGCCTGTTCTTATGGGCGAAGCATTTAATTGGGCGTTTACTTATCGTGATGCCGGTGCTGCTGCTGCTTATGCTGTAGTGATTTTAGTTCTATCTATTGTATTTACTCTTTTCTACTTGAGGGTGCTACGTGTTCCTAAGGGGGCTCAAATATGAGTAACTTAAATAATGATGCTTCTTTAGAGCAAGAGATAAAATCGGCAAATCAAAAAAATAAGGTGTGGCGCTGGCTCTTTATAAGTGGAACTGCGTTTTTGGTGTCGTGGATATTATTTCCTATCTATTTATTAATTGTGAGTGCATTTAGCTCGGCAGAAGTTGTGAACGGTTGGCCTAAGGCATTTGTACCTGAATTTGATATGGAAACCATTCAGTTCTTTATGAATTACTATGGTGTTCTTGATGCGTTAAAAAATTCCTTGATTGCAGCTGTTTTCACTATGGTGATTTCGATCGGATTAGGGACGCCAGCAGGTTATGCTTTGGCGCGTTTTGAATTCCGTGGTAAAGAAACGTTTAGAATGATGATTCTGTTAACAAGAGCATTTCCAATGCCGTTGCTCGCTTTGCCTCTTGCTGTCATTTTTATCAATATTGGATTGGATGATACGCTCTTTGGTTTGTCTTTAGTGCATGCCGCCTTGGCGCTTCCTTTTGCGGTGTTAATCACTTCTAGTTTGTTCCTTGGTATCCCTGTTGAACTTGAAGAGGCTGCGTGGGTTCTTGGCTGTAATCGTTGGCAAGCATTTATTAAAGTGGTAATGCCTTTAGCTTTACCTGGTTTAACGGCTTCCGCTGTTTTTGCTTTCGTTATCTCATGGAATGAAGTATTTGCTGCAGCCGTATTAACGATTAATAACCAAACTTTAACCGCATTTTTAGTACAAAGCTTGTCATCGTCTCCTGCTGAAGTGAAGTTTGCAGGTGGGCTGATTTTGATCATGCCAGCAATCTTATTCTTATTTGTGGTTAGAAAATATCTATTCAGTATGTGGGGGATTGCAAATCGTTAATTGAGCAATTTTATGACCATACATTGATATTTATTTTTAGGAATTATTTATGACAACTATTTCAATTGAAAATGTTAAAAAGTCTTTTGGTGATGCACACATACTGAAATCAGTCTCTTTAGATATTAAACATCAGGAATTCACGGTTCTTTTGGGGCCATCTGGTTGCGGTAAATCCACGTTATTAAGAATTATTGCAGGTTTAGAAACGCAAGACTCAGGTGTGATAAAAATTGGTGATCGAACCGTTTCTCATCTTCCACCAAAAGAGCGTAATGTGGCGATGGTGTTCCAAAACTACGCTGTTTTCCCTCACATGACTGTGTTTGAAAATATTGCTTTTGGCCTGAGAATGAAAAAAGCGTCCGAGAGTAAAATAAAAGAGAACGTTGAGCGTACCGCTGGGTTGATGCATATTGATCACCTGTTACAGCGCTATTCTGGGCAGCTATCTGGTGGTCAAAGACAGCGTGTTGCCGTAGCTCGTGCGTTAGCAGTAGAGCCAGATGTCTTATTAATGGATGAACCGTTATCCAATCTAGACGCTCTTTTGCGTTTACAGATGCGTGCGGAGTTGAAAGCCGTCTTGGAAGCCTCTAAAACGACAACGGTTTATGTCACTCATGACCAAGTGGAAGCGATGAGTTTGGCAGATAGAATTGCGGTTATGAATGCGGGTCGAATTGATCAATATGGTTTACCTGACGATATCTACAATTACCCATCTACTGAATACGTTGGAAGTTTCATAGGTAATCCTCCAATGAACTTTATTTCTCCTGACTTCCAAATAGGGGAGATACCAACTGGGGCTTCTCAGTTGGGGATTCGCCCAGAAGATTTTAATATTTCGACTGAGCCTAGAGATAATTACTGGCCGATTACCGTCTTAACAAGAGAGCGATTAGGCTCCCATCAGCAGATTTCTGCTGAGTTAAATGGGCAATTGTTCCGAGTAAACATTGCAAATGAAATCAATGTGGACAACGGTAGTGTTTTATATTTAGAACCTAAACACGATAAAAAGCGTTGGTACACTGAAAGCGGGAAACTTATTCTATGAGTCAAACTGAGCATTTAATTACAGAGGCAAAGAAAGTTCTACGTGACAACGACCTCGGTGGTTATACGGTTCCAACAAAAGGGTTGTACCCATTTCAATGGAATTGGGATGCGGGAATTACTGCTCTTGGTTGGCTATACATTGATGAACGTAGGGCATGGACTGAGTTTGAGATGTTATTTGAAGGACAATGGAAAAATGGCATGGTTCCTCATGTTGTTTTTCATCAAGATTCTGATGATTACTTTCCTGGACCAGATCAATGGGGGGTAAAAGGTACGCCTTCTACTACATCTATTTCACAGCCACCATTGCTGTCAACAATGATAAGGATTATCTACGAACAAAGTATGGATAAAGAGCTTGCGAAAACGAAGCTGAATGAATTATTGCCTAAATTAATTCAGTATCATGAATGGTGGTATCGTGAACGTGATCCAGAATCAACGGGTTTAGTATCAAGTTATCATCCTTGGGAATCTGGAATGGATAATAGCCCAGCTTGGGATGATGTCTTAGCGAGGGTTCCACAGGTACAAAGAAGTTATCAGAGACGTGATTTGAATCATGTTGACAGTGATCAACGCCCATTAAAGGAGCAGTATGATCGCTATATTTATTTGGTGGATTTCTTTCGTGATAACGAATTTGATTATCAAAAAATATATGATAACTGCCCGTTTCATATAAAAGATATTAGCTTAAATGCAGTATTACAACGTGGTACAAAAGATATCATTTATTTAAATACACTTGTATCTGAGTCATATGACTTGGAGGGGTTAGAAAAAGCATCGAGTAAAGCAGACGCTGCACTCAATGCGTTGTGGGATCAAGACAAGCGAGTATTTTTAAATAAAGATAATGCGCTAAATAAAAGTATTGGAATACGAACATCTGGCGGTTTTATGCCACTTTATAGCCATTCTGCTACAGTAGAGCAGGCTAAAATGATGGCTGATGAAGTGAAAAAATGGTTGGTACTTGGCCCTAAGGGATTGGCATCGACGCATCCTCTTGAGGAGTCATTTGATTCTAAGAGATATTGGAGAGGGCCTTCATGGTTGCATATAAATTGGATGATTGCAGATGGTTTGAAGCATTATGGTCATGATGATGTGGCGGAGGAGCTAAGACTAGCCTCTCGTTCTATTATTGATCAATCCGGCTATTGGGAGTACTTTGACCCAATTACGGGTGAAGGTTGTGGTGGTTCTGATTTTTCTTGGACGGCAGCAATTGCATTACATTGGTTGCTGTAACAATGTGAAAGCGCTGTCTGGCTCTACTAAGCAGCGTTTTTTTTATTTATGCTCAGTGATCTTTGACAAGGGTAAAAGCGGTGAATCCAGAAATTTTTCTAAAAGAGTTATTTAATGTTGCGGTAAAAAAAGCGCATCCAAATGATGGGCTGATTTCTGCACTATCTACTTTGCCTAAATGCATTAATGGAAAAACCGTTATTCTTGGTGCGGGCAAGGGTGCTGCGGCAATGGCATCAATTGCAGAAGGCTATTTTGAAGGTGATGTGAGTGGCATTGTGGTAACTCCTTATAATCATGGATGCGATACCAGTATTGTTGAAGTTGTGGAGGCGGCTCATCCAGTGCCCGATGGCGCAGGCCAAGTGGTAGCAAAAAAAATGCTTTCAATAGTAGAAGATCTATCTGCTAATGATAGGGTCATCTTTTTGGTTTCAGGTGGTGGTTCTTCTTTGCTGGTGTTACCTGTTGAAAGTATTGAATTGAGTGAGAAGCAATCTATCAACAAGCAGTTGCTGCGATCTGGAGCGAGTATTGATGAAATTAATTGTGTGCGTAAAAAACTGTCTCAAATAAAAGGCGGTCGTTTGGCGTTACATTGCATGCCTGCAGAGGTTCATACTTTTGCAATTTCAGACGTGCCTGGTGATTCTCCAAGTGTTATTGCATCTGGACCAACGGTTCAAGATGATACAACGGTTGAGGAAGCTATTGAGGTTTTATCTCGTTATAATATTCAAGTATCACATTCTGTTTTATCTTACTTGGAAGAGCAAAAAAACCATCAATCAGAGTGGAATGTATTGCCAGAAAAAAATACCTTTACTATTGTGAGTACACCACAAATGTCTTTGGATGCCGCAGCAAAATACGCATTATCTCAAGGAATTACTCCGATTATCTTAGGTGACTTAGAAGGGGAATCTCGTGAGGTGGCGAAAGTTCATGCAGGTATTGCAAGGCAAATCGTGAATTATAACCAACCATGTACTGCCCCTTGTGTTGTTATTTCTGGCGGGGAAACGACCGTGACGGTTAAAGGAAAGGGTCGAGGAGGGAGAAATGTTGAATTTTTACTGTCTCTCACTTTGGACTTGAAAGGTGAGAAAGGCGTATCAGCTATAGCATGTGATACCGATGGGATTGATGGAACGGAAGATAATGCAGGTGCGATCATGTTAGAAGGCACTTATGACAGTGCACTTAAAAAGCAGCTAAATCCTCGTGATTACTTAGAAAATAATGATGGATATAATTTTTTCGAAGCATTAGATTTATTGATATTCACGTCACCCACTAGAACAAATGTAAATGACTTTCGTGCAATCTTAATTCAAAGCGAAGGATTTACGGCTTCATAAGTTTACACATCTAAGATCTACAATTACTTAACTAATTACTAACTTTATAACAATATTGTTACAAAGTTAGTAGTTATGAATTTTAAGGGGTCGTAAATGAGTACAAAAGTAAAAATTCTATCCCCAATTGGCGGAATGATCTAAGCTGTCTAGGTAAGCTTGGTCAGAAATATTTGTCCAAACTCGTGCTGTTTTTAAGTATTCAGCTTGAGAGTCTAAAATTTCTTTTGCTAATGGATCGACTGCGGCTTTCTCTTCCAGTAATTCTTGGTTAGCATTTTTCATTGCAACAAGAACGTCTTAAGTGAGCAAGTAACGCGGGGAAAGGCGCTATGGAGTAAGCAGACAAAAGTAGCCTAACTTATCCCGTGTACGTAAACTCTCGAGCTCGGAATTAAGGTCTCATGCTATAAAATTTAGCGGGTTATAACGTACTTTAGCTTTTGGCTTGTGTGCTTGAATATAAATAAAAAAGCCCTCAATAATTGGCGTTCAACTATTGAGGGCTTTTTGGTTTTTTTGGGCTGCGTGAGCGTATTATTGCTTTAGTAATCTTGTTTATTTAATACCGCGGCCTAATGAATAATCCTGTCAAGGGCTTATTAAAACGTCATATTCATACCAAAAGAGAAGACATCCGCTGATGTTTCATAATCGGCATCTAACCGACCTCTTACAGCATCTTCTGAGGCTCCATTACGATTAACTTTCACATCTTCAATGTCTACATTTGTGTAGGCGAAGGATAGGGTGGTTGCTTCGCTAAATGCGTACGTTCCGCCTAATGAGATCCACTGACGGTCGCCATCTGGTGCTCTTGCCGAGCGAAATTCATCTGTAGCAGGGGAGTTGTCTATAGCATAACCAGTTCGTAGTGTTAGCTTATCGTTTGCTTTGTAAGTCGCACCAATGGAGTAAAACCATTTGTCTTCAAAGCCAAAGGATAACACTGAGTTAGCTTGCTTAACATTATCGTCGCCAATATCAAAGGCAATGTTGAGCCCATCCATTGACGACCATCCTGTTCTAATAGCACTTGCACCCAGGGTCAGCTTGTCATTAATATCCTGCTCAAAACCAAACGATAAAACATCAGGAAGGGTAATTTTATCGAATAAGTTTGCATTGTCAAGACCAGCATTTATTAGTGTAGGGCCGATGTTTTTGTACTCTACATCACCTTTTTCAGTCAAATCGATTTTTGAACGATAGCCAATACCGATTCGGGTGCCTGTTTGTGGCTCGATTTTAATACCTAGCGCATAACCAACCCCGATATCGTCTGCTTTGATGCTACCAAAGCCATCCCCATTGGCGCTGTTGCCACCTTGAAAATCCGTTATAGCAGACTCTAGTATTACCGTAGTGCTGTGAACTTGAGCACTAGCACCGACAGACAAGATGTCAGAATAGCGATGGGCGATAGAGAAAGCGACGGCAATGTCGGATACTTCTGACTTAGATGAATGATAACGACCCGCCCAGTCGGTTCCATACTCACCTGATAGGGCAAAAGGAACGTTCAAGGATGCGCCTAATACCGTCTTTTCAGAAATAGGGTGAGCATAGATGATCGATGGCACTAGACCGTTGTCAACGATGTCTCCAGGCGAAGCGGAGCCGCTTAAGTCGTTGCCTGTTGCATCCGAAGCACTGTTCACTGTCACGTTCATTTCAGGAAGGATTAACGCGCCAGAAATGTAAAGAGTAGGTTTGTCTGTATTCGTTAAGCTAGCAGGGTTCCAGAAGCTGGTAGAAATGTCATCATTGCTTGCCGCACTGCCTGCTAATGCATTACCTGACGCTGTAGCACTGTGATCGTTTAAGGCAAAACCAGCCGCATGTATTGTTTGAGAAACCATCGTTAAAGTGACTAACGCAATGCTGGCACCTAATTTTGTATATTTAAACATAATGCTCTCCTAAATGTATGATTGGCCGTACCGTTATTGAATGGTGCTTGAAGGATCGGATGTTGCCGATTGAAGTAACTTGCCTTCCGATCTTAAGAAACTAATGACTTCAGACTGCATTTCGCTGGTGGCCCGTGCTGCCGCTTCCACAGATAAGCCGAACTCTGCTTGTTCTGAATCGGTTGCGGTGTTGCTTAATATACTGGTGTGCTTTCCTACTAGGAAGTTGGTGTAAATACGCTGACCCGTTGCCGACGCGGTGGTGCCGGACACCTGCGCTAAATTAAGGGCTTCAATTACGCCTGTTGTACCGGCTAAAGGAAAACCATCGTCAACTAAGTTATTAGGAATCGTTTGATCACTTAAGTTAACCCCATTACCGACAATTTGGGTAACCAAAGTGGGTGTTGATGTAGTTTTACTCGCCCATGCAATGGCGTCACCACCATCAACAACGGCCTGTGCGCCTGTAATAAATGCGGTGAGGAATCGGTTGTAAGACAAAGTAACGATCTGCTGGAATGTGTCATTGGCAACAGGGTCAGAGCTGTCTCTAAAGGCAATAACCTCTGCTGCGGTGTAACCTAAGCTACCAGCGATGGAGCCTGCAAAGGCGTCGGTTTGAGTAAGTGCTGTCTTCACAATTGGCCCAAAACTAGGAGAGTAGCCCATAATCGCTGCTGTTTGCGCACCATTTACTGTCAGTGCCGAAGCGTTATAGAGAAATGGATTGCTAGCGTCTGTTAGTGGTGTGGAGCCTGCCCCATCATAAATTTCAGACATGCCCTGAATCATGGTGCCAATAATAGAACCTAGAGACACGCCAAATAAACTGGTTTTGTCTTGATTTACGGTCAAACCTGTTGCTGTGTTAATAGAAGAAAAATCAGAATTCTCAATGGAATACTTCAACGCAAGCTGATCACTGGCTGCTTGTCTTAAATTATCACGGGCTGTAAGTAGGCTAGACAAGTTACCAAATACAGCGGCGCTGCCACTTTGATATTGGCTGCCATAGCTGGGATTTGTCGCTGTGACTTCGTATTCTGCATCAGTATCAAGGTTAGCAGAACGAGATCCATGCAAAGGTTGATCGATTGCAATGGTCATCATACCTTGGCTTGCGAAGGAAGGTGCGATTGGGAAGATGGTTTCTTTAATAGCAGTAATACCATGGACAAACTGAACCACTGGGATCTCCGTGATTGGAGAATCTGGGTTCTGTGCATTCATCGCAGCAATTAATGTGGCACTTGGGACGGTTATTTGAACGGTCACTTTGTTTGGTTGGCCAACAACTTGAGTTGGTTCAACCGGTGCTGCGTCACCTTTCCAAACGGCTTGTCCTGAACTGTTAACCCAGTTGCCACATAAGGTGATGCCTGTAGGGCAGGTGTTGACACCAGGAATAGTGATACCCGGATACGGTAGGTAATAAGGTAAGTCTAATTCAGCTTGATACACCAATGTGTTATCCGCAACAAAGGCTTCGGTTGTACCATCAGTTAACGAAACTCCAAAGCTTGATGATAATACTTGGCGAGCGGTTAAACCTGTATTGACGATATTGCTGAGTAAACCATTGTCCGCAACAATTTTATCCATCACTGCTTGAGCAACCGGTTCAATAGATTGAGTAGTAAACGTGGCGGAGTAAGTAATGTTGGTTGGCTCGATTTGCGCAAGAAAAGCACCAGTACTGTTTATCCCTTGAATCAAGGTTCCTAGTGCCGCATTGCGACCAAGGTTTGCTACTGGTGTTTCACTTAAAGTATTAAAGGTAGCAGAACGCGTAACGGCTTGATTAAAGTTATCCGTAACTGTGTTAGTCACTAAATAGAAATAATTAGTATTACTTTTGAATGCTTTTAACGGGGTTACGGTAATGCCTGCGGTGCTGGCAGATGTGGTGTAGTCCGTACCATGTACCAATTGACGAATAGACGATGGGTCGGCGGTACAAGTGCCAAGGGCAAAACTGGTGCCTTGTGCGCATTCAAATAACAATACGGCATTGTCTTGAGAGGCAGAAGTGCTATCTATTGTCGTCAATGATTTTTGTTGATCAGGTAACTCGATTGCGATCGTAAATGAAGAACTGACACCCCAACCATCAAGTTGAGCGGTTGAAGTAAATACGTCCGCTGAAGATGGATTAGGGATTCGAGATAACCGTCCTGCTGTGGATGCATTCAGAGAACCATCTTCTAATAGAATATCATTAGGAGTTGAAAGGACGCCATTAGCAGGATCAAAGCTGACAATCGGATCATCGACAGTCGCAGCACTAGGTTGAGCGGTAGATGATATATCATCGTTACTGTCGATCACTTTCTCAACTTCGTTACACCCTGCTAATGTAACAGTGGCTGCGATTAGGGTAGCGAGTACGGTTTTATTCATTTTAATCTCACTCTTCTTTTTGTTTTCGAGTTTAAAGTAGTTGTATAAAAATCGGTTATTGATATTACTCATGTGCATTTTGTCTCCTTACCTTATGCCTTGTTGATATAAAAATAAACAATAAATTGACATAAAAATATGTTTTTTTAGTCAATAGATATGAGTTTTTTGAAAAGGAGTCGGTTGTATTCAAGGAGAGTATATATGGTATAAATCGAATAGATAAAATTAGGTGTTTTTGGGTGACTTTCCACAGTTCTTCTACTCCACGTTGAATTAATAAACCATTCGAAGTTCTTTCGCCTTTGCGTGATTGTTTTCTGTCCATTCCTGACTTGGTGTTGGTTTTCCATAGTAATACCCTTGAAGAGTATGACAGCCTAGTGAAATGAGCAAGTTTGCTTGCTCTTTTGTTTCTATCCCTTCAGCAATGACTCTCATATTAAGGGAGTTGGCTAATTGAATAGTGGATTTTACAATATCAAGATGTCTCAATTCATTAGGGAGTGGTGCAATAAAGCGTCTATCGATCTTGAGTATGTTCGCTGGGATGTCTATAAGCTGCCCTAGAGAGGCTTGACCCGTTCCAAAATCATCAATCGCAATAGAGAACCCATATTGAGAAAGCGCTTTGAGGCGCTTATGAATCAATGGATGGGTCATCACTTGACTGGTTTCCGTAATCTCAAGCTCTAACATGTCGGATAACCATGGGTAATCAGCGCTCATTGACATGAGTAAAGCAAAAAATGAATCATTCATCAATTCCTGACCTGCTAAGTTAAAAGCAACCGGTGTATGGATTTGCTCGCGATGCCATGCCTGTAAGATAGAAATTAACTCACGTAAAAGATTCTCCGACAGTCTAGGTAACAGACCTAAGGTTTCTGCTACACGGATAAAGACAATTGGAGACACAAAAGAGCCATCTTTTTTCTGCCATCTAGCCAATGCTTCGAATGACTGAACTTGCCCGGATGGAGAAACCTGCGGCTGAAGCCAGATTCGAATATCGTTGCGTTTAATTGCGGCATTTAACTCCATGCCTAGTTGATGCTCTTCAAAAAGCTGTTCTTCCAGTTCATGGTCAAAGTAAGAAATTTTTTTCGCTTCAGAGGTATACTCCAATGCCATTTCACAATGTTCTAATAAGTCTTCAGCACTTTTCCCATCTGCAGGGAAATAGGTGACACCTACTTGATATTGAATAGTTAACAGATCGTTTTTGATTTTTAATTGCTCAGGCAAAATGGAATTAATAAGTGACGATAAGTTTCGTTGAATGAAATACGTATGGCTAAGAGGCACAAAACACGCAAATTTGACGCCGCGTAAACGGCCAATAATAGCTTGATCAGAGATCTTATTTTGTAATGCGCCTGAAAAAGCAAGAATGATTTTGTTTGCCTGCTCTTTACCGTAACGTTTGTTTAGGAGCTTGAATTGATTGATGCGCACAATAAACATCGCGCCTGTGCCCATTTTACTGTGTTTTCGTAGGCGTTTATTTACTTCACTGCAAAAATGGTTGTGATTAGCCAGTGAGGTTAATGTGTCAAATTGAACAATACGAGCATTGGTTTCTTGGGTATGAACAAGTTCAAGTTTTAATGCTTTTAGATGGGTTATGTTCTGCAAATGAAGTACGTAATGATCGTGCGTTGTTAGGCTTGATCGATGAAGTTCTAAATGCGTATCAGGGGACATCTTTAATGTGCATTCAGTCGAATTGGATTCCCAAAAATAATGATCAGAGGATGTTTTTCCGATAGGAGACATCCAGCTGTTAATCATTGAGTTTTCAACGGAGTTTATGTTGCCTTTTCCTAATAGCTCTTTAGCTTGATGATTTGCCTTTAATACCTTGCCGTGTCGATTACACAATAGAGTAGGTGTGCCTGTATGCTCGAAAATTTCTTCGTACAAGGCGTAATTTCGATTCAAGCGACGATACAAGGATTGCATGTGTTTAGAGTTTGCATCCAAGGTGAACAAAATACGAGTCGCCGCAAAAGGCAATGCGACATTAAATGCCATAAAAATGAGAATGTGCAGGTATTCAAATGAAAAAGGCAACGTAATATCAATGGCGGGAAAGATACTGACTTCGGTCCCTGCAAGAATAAAGCCTAATGTTGCTAGATTTATGCAACTCAGTCCAATGGCGCATCGCGCACTGAAGAAAAGACCGCCGAGAGTTGGCATTATGTACATTAAAATCAAACTGATTTGCAGGATTTGTTGGTCTTTTACCGTGGCGGCAAACACAATGCACGACGATGCAATGACAAATAAGCAGTATTGAGCGGTTTTTCTAGGTGATTGCCTAATGAATAGAAACGGAACAATGGAGGCAATCAAATACGACACATCAATAATAATAGCCGCGGTGTTGGACTCTTGAATAGCGAACCAAATGTTATGCAGTACAATGCCTGTAATAGACAAAAATCCACATGCCAAAATAAGCTTCAATGCACTAAGTTGCGATGTCTTGGTATCGTGCTTAGAAAGTTGTGTTGAGCTAATTAAGAAAAAATCTTTAATGTAATTTTTTAACATACACCGACTTAAAATTAAGAGACATACTCACCGAATTTAATAACAACTCACGACTAAGCGTTACTCCACAGTAACTAAAAAAGAGTCGTTAGCCAATATGATTTACAGTGAAAATGACTTTTTTCTTAAGTTAGATGATTATCCCAATGAACCTTGTCGAATTTTTGTACTAATCTCGCCGTTTCTTCCATTATATTGATGTGAAAGAGTTTTCCGCGGCCCGTTGAGAGAATAAATTCATGAGGCTTATTGGATGCTTTGACACCACAAACGTCTCTTAATACGTTCGTTGATAAGAATACATGTTCTTTAATTGACCAAAATGCAACCAACCCACCTCTTGGTGTCGTAACCGCTAAAACGTTTCCAGAGGCATCAAAGCGCACGCTGCCGCAATACTGTTTGAATTGCTGACGAATGGGTTCGGGCATGGGGAGATAGTCTATTTTTTCCGAACCGAGAGATGCAATACCAACAAGGGGCACAGCTTCCCATTTTTGGCCTTGATACTGAAAAGCAAGCGCCACTTTTCCATCTGAATTGATGTCTAAATGTCGAATACTTAGTTGATGCAAATCGCTTGAATGGGTGACTTTATGCAAAAGGCGACCGTCTTCCAGAGAGATAAAAGCGACATTGGGTTGCATAGAATCCATGTTTAATATCGTGCGGTCATTGTCTGGGTGAGTTCTTAACCCACCATTGGCGACGACCAACGTGGTGCCGTTTAATAAACAGGATTGATGTGGGCCAATACCGTAGCTGGGCCATTCATTTAGAATGCGACCATTCAGCCAATCCCTTACAAACACCTTGCCTTCACCAGAGTCGTAGTGATTTTCTTGAGTGATAAGTCGGTTGCCGTCCGCTGAAAACACTGCATGTCCATAAAAGTGATGACCGTTTGATGGTGTAATTTGATTAACGTGTTTACCTGTGATGGTATTATAAACCGTTATAAAAAAACCGGGACGACGGCTTACAATGGCAACAATCGGCTGCGTTGGATGAAAAACAGGGGCGTGGGCGCGTTCATTAAGAGGTTTCTGCCAGAGCAATTGACCCTGATGATTGAGTAAGCCTATATGGTGTTGTTTATTTGCGTCCGTAAAAGCAGACGCAAATAAACCTTGATGAAACGTGTCTTCTGACGCGGAAACAAGCTCCTTGGACTGTAATGGAGCACTGACAGAGCCAAGAAGAGGAAGCACTAAACCTCGTGTCAAAAAACCCCGGCGATTCATGTTTACTAATCTCCATCACGGCTATTAAAACCGATATTAAAACCAAGCTGTACAATTAAACTTTGCAATTGTGATTGGCTTTTGGAAACAGAGGATACCAGCGCTTGAATCTCTTTCGTTGCACTGGTTTTTGTGAGTGCGGCTTGCTGGAAAAAATCGACGGGTAGAGTATTTACCAGCTCTAAACTCGTCATGAACTGTTTATCCAAAGCAAGCGCTTCTTCTGGGTACGTTTGATTGGCCAGATCAAATAACGACGGTGAACCTGCGTGATAAAGGTCAAGGTAGGTTTGTAGATTTTGCTTAATGGCATTAAGGGATTGATTACTTAGATAAAACTCCGCCATTTTTGGTTTCGTCTTGCTGTGATAACCAAGAGGCACTTCAATTTTACTCTCTTTGACAACTGATATGTGCTCTAGCCATTGTTGTAGTAGTTGCTCCAGTGCCAGCGTATTGAGATGATCATCTCTGTCTTCTTCCACAAAGACCCAGTCAGTGACACTATTAACACGCCACTCGAAAGCAATATCGCCTGTGGTTTCTGCGTGGTACTGAGTGATTTGAGTCAGCAATGTGCAGTTTATTGCGTCCGATATGGGGTTAAAGCTATCACGGTAAAGAAGGGTCTCGATAGCCGTTAAGCCTTTCACGGCAATACTGGCTTTCTTCCAAAAATTATCCTGATACGTTTGATCTATGTCTTGTTTTAGGTTCCTCAACTGTCTGGCAGTCAGGCCTTTTTTATCCGGCCAAAACTCAAAACCGTAAAATCGCATAAAGTAACTAACAGGGCCAAAATTCAGCCACTGGACTTCTTGCCAATCCAGCATGTTTTGGGTAAACGCCGCACGTGTTTTATCTAAGTTATTCGCATTAGGGGTGGCGCACAATACTTCTGCTTGCTTCGAAAGTGCTTCTGAAGACAGGTGGTACTCTTGATATTTAGGCTTTAAAAATGTGTTTTGGATACCATCCAATGGGCCCTGCCACTGAGCGGAGTGCGTAACCGATGAAAATAATAAAGAAAAAGCAATTAGATTCGATGCACAAAATAATTGAGCTGTATGTTTCATTTATAAAGATTCCAAAAAATAGAGTAAATCACGTCGACTGTTGGTGTTTAACATACGGTACGCAGCCTGTGAAGCGGCTGCTTCACCACCGTGCCATAAAATGGCTTCGTTTACGTTTCTAGCTCGTCCGTCATGCAAAAAGCCACCGTTGGGATTCTGTTTTAGGCGCTCACTGATTCCCCATAAGGGTGCAGTACGCCATTCATTCGGTGTGGCGTTGTATTCATTGAACTCACTGGCAAGTGCATCGCCCATGTCGTGCAAAAGGAAATCACTGAACGGGAAGATAACACGGTTTTCTAATGTCGCTGAAAGTCTGCTTTGAGTCGTTGTAAACTTGGGAACATGACAGGAAAGGCAATTAAGATCAATAAACTGCTGCCTTCCTCTTTTAAACTGGGGCGATTTTATATTGTTTATTCGAGCTACGGGAAGCGTTCCAAGATAAATATTGACCCAATTCAACTGTTGTTGATTAATCTCAAGGTTATCAAGGTGTGCAGAGTTTCCATTGGGTGCGTGTAAGCAGCGCTCTTGCCGTGTCGTACAATCACCCGATGAAGCAGAAAATAAAGGCGTAGACAAACCAATATCACCATTAAATGCACTTTGGTTTTGCTGGTCTAAGGTCGGTTGAGTCGCTTTATAGCCGAAACGACCGACTTGCCATGTGTCGCTGGAACGATCCCAGACGATGTTGGCTTTACCACTGATGCCGTCATTATTTGCATCATCAGGGTCGGCGTTTGCCAAAATAGCTGACTCTGGAAGTGCGTCAATCAAGCCCATGCCCGTGAGATGCGGTGCTAAACGGGCCGAAAAGCGGGTGTTCGAATCAAAGTATTGGCTGTTTTCAATGGTTTTATTACGGATCGACCTACCTTGAGGTAATGGCTCTTGCTCCGTATCCTTTGTTTTTTGCGAGTGGGTAGCAGTATCGTGAGTCGATTCTACATAAAAATGAGGTGCTTGCAGGGTTACTACTGTACCGTCGTCTAAGGCGAGGGCCTTATTAGAATACTGAATAATAAAACTGGGTTCTACAGTAATTGCATGCACGCTTTTTGTTTGTAGCTGGTGTCCGTAAGTAGAATCTGGCAAAACAGACATACTATTAGGTTTGAATTGTTCGGGTGTATCCGTAGGGTGAGTTAATCCTAAACGTAATAAAAAAGCCGTTGTGTCCGCTGTGGATTCACCGTGTTCGGGTCGGCGACCACCACTTTGCTGTAAATGACAAGACAAACAAGAGCGAGCATTAAATAAAGGCCCTAACCCATCGCTTGCCAATGTTGAAGAGGGCGAGCTTACCCACAGTTTTTCAAAGATGGCTTGGCCTAAAACAGGCGAAAATTCTGTGTCTTTGGCATTGTTTTTGGTCAGCGTGCTGGCATGGATGGGATGAGAGCAAAAAGACAGAGACAAAAAAATAAGGCTGGCAAAAAAGCCAGCCTTCAAGGGTGCAGCCATTATGCTCGTGAGTGTTAAGCACGAGTAACCACAGGAAATAAATAACATTGTTAAATCGACTTCTCGAAATAGGCGTGAATCAAATTAGAAAACACTGCTTGGGTTATCAAGACTGTCTGACCCTTCTAATGTAATGCCTTGTAGATCAAGCAAACGAATGATTTCTTCGGTAGTACGCGTTTCTGCGACTAAAGAATCAATAAAGTTATTCACGATTTGATTGCCTTGAGTATTATTCATACCGATCAACACATCAAATGTATTACCTTGCATGGCTTCGTCAACCATGACTTGAGCCGCAGACTCCGTTGCCATTAAGTTGGCTTTCATGGTGATGTCTAAACTTGGTTTAGTGCTTTTAATCAAAGTAGATAAAGACGGGCCTTGTACCAGAGTACCATCAACACGAGTGTATTCGCCTAGATAGACGTTTTTGATACCTTTTGCATCATAGTAATGAGAGTAATGCGTATTATCAGAGAAGCAATCATGCTCTTCTTCTGGATCATGCAACAACAAACCTAATTTCGTTCTTTCACCGCCAAGTTCACCGTATGCCAAGCTTCCCATGCCGGTAAGAATGGTTGATAAACCTTCGTCAGCAGATTGCTCTAACAATGCAGTACGCGCCGCACCCGCTTGCTTCCAGCTTTGAGACATTTCTTCAAGATCAGTGATCAATAGATCTGTAGCGGCTAGTAAATAATCTCTACGACGGTCGCAATGGCTATTAGAGCAGTTTTCTAAATCGTAATCGGAAGCAGGGCGTTCACCCGCACCTTTGTCTGTACCATTTAGATCTTGGCCCCAAAGTAAAAACTCAATAGCGTGATAACCACTTGCTACGTTGGCTTCTACGCCATCGGCTTCGTGCAAGTGTTCAGCAATTAATTCAGGGGTGATTTTGCTCGTATCAATCGTATTATTGCCAACTACCAAGGTAGGGCTTGCAATAACATTGGCGTTGTAAAGATCGTTTACATCGGATTCTTCACCGTAAGAACCCGTATCAACGTAGTCAATTAAACCTTCATCCAGTGGCCAAGCGTTTACCTTGCCTTCCCAATCATCAACGATGGCATTACCAAAACGGTACACCTCACTTTGCTGATAAGGAACACGAGCAGCAATCCACGCTGTTTTGGCTTTTTGCAGATTGGCCTCGGTTGGGTTGTCTAAAAAGGCAACGATCTGGCTGCGCAATTCAACCGCAGTAATTAAGGAATCTTCAAATATGGCATCGGCAATGTCTGCATACTGAACAACAACCGCACTCTTTAAATCGTGTGAGGTTACAGCCATTGAATCATGGCTTGATGTTGTACTGCAGGCCGACAAGACAGCGGTAGCTAGGATTGATCCAGCGAAAAGAGGTGTTGAAGAAAGTTTCATTATTGAGCTCCTTTATAAATTAAGAGCTACACTAATGTAAATGATAACGCTTATCAATACTAATTTAGTATTAATATCCAAATTATTTGATAAGCGTCAATAGACTGTCTTTCTCTGTGGCGGCGCGACAAAAAATTCGATCTAATTTTTATACGCGATACTCCTGCTATTTACGTAAAGCGCCTAACAGTGTGTATTTGTATTATAAACAAGCTTTAGAGAAAGAGTTTAAGCTGGTATTACTAACGCTGTAATCACAAGCAGAGTAGCGTAGCAGGTTCTCTGCTTCCCATGACACAGTCACACTTTTAGGCACACTGCTTGGGTAGCTTGGAATAAAGCGATAAGACGCCAAAACATTGATCGAACTTTTAGGGCCTAATTCAATAGACCGCCCCACAAGACGAGAGCGGGTGCTGACATCATAGAGGTGATAATCCGTAGTGTATTCTAGGCTGCCATTGTCGTGTTCAAAGTTGAGCCAGATGTCTCGGTAAACGACAGTTTTGTTGGTTGGATTGGAAAGCTTTAATTTGGTGTAGATAAGCTGAGGCGTTCTTAATGCTTGAGACGATACTTTTTGCAACGTATTCACTGAAGACGTCTCCTGCCAAGGAAAAGACCCTCCAAATGAAATATTGGTTAGCTCAATCGTGTGTTTGTTAAAGGAAGCAATTGCTAGATTAATTGCGTCTTTCACGGGGGCGTAAAGTGCCACACACAAAAGCAATAATACAAGGTGCTTTGTTGAAGAGGGTACAGCGCGTCGAATCAAAGAAGTCATGGGGTATCCTTTGCTAATGCTCACAGTTGTATGGATAAACAGTACTGTATATAAAAACAGTAGTCAACAAAAAAGATATCCACAGTTGGATTTTTTCTGTGTACAAAATGACTTGTTGTCGAATAGATAATGGGAAAACAAAGAAAAATAAAGTGATGCGAAAAGTAGAAAGAGGCTTGTATTAAAAATTAGCTTGTAAAAACCGAATCTAAAAAAAGTAACTTTTTTGGGAGTCCTATTGACATGGCAGCTCTTTGAAGAAAATTTAAATGCGTAGTTCGTTGTATTTTATTGTTTTAAAAAGGAAAAAACGTTATTCCCACAGTCTTTTTCACGGTTTTTGTGGACAGAATGAATGTCAACGCCTTTTCTTATTTACTTTAGTCTTCCTTCTATTAAACTTTTAATGAAAGTGATCTGTTACTAGATTGACAAAGCGAAGAGTTAAAATATATCGATTTAGACGAAATTTATTTACGTTAAAAATGGGGTTAAAAGAAATTTTTTATCCGTGATTGAAGCGTTTATAATGCAACATTATCCTTAGATGTGAATGATTGTGAATAAAGTTGATGTAGTAATTATTGGTGCAGGCGCATCAGGTTTGATGTGTGCGGCAACGGCAGGTTACCGTGGCAAATCGGTTCTGGTGATTGACCATGCGAATAAAGCGGGGAAAAAAATTCTCATGTCAGGTGGAGGGCGCTGTAATTTTACCAATATGGATGCTGCTCCCAAGCACTTCTTGTCGTCCAACCCTCATTTTTGTATCTCCGCACTGCGCCGTTACACGCCACAAGACTTTGTCGATTTAGTGGATCGCCATGGGCTGGATTACACAGAGAAGGCGCCAGGGCAACTTTTTTGTGAACATTCCGCCAAAGACCTATTAGCCATACTTATGACAGAATGCGAATGGGCTGGTGTCACCATTCAGCTCAGTACCGAGGTGCTTTCTATAGAAGACATGGCAGGAGAAGGGACTAAAGAAGACGCTGAAGAAAAAGGCACAGTCAGCAAAAAACAAGTGCGCACCTCCGCAGGTTTGGTCGAATGCGACTCTCTGGTGATCGCCACAGGCGGTTTATCGATTCCCACCATGGGCGCATCTGGCTTTGGTTATAAAATCGCAGAACAGTTTGGGCTGCCTGTTTTACCCACTCGCGCAGGGTTGGTTCCATTAACGTTACAACCGAGCGACAAAGCGCGTTTCTCTGAATTGTCAGGCGTCAGCAGCGACATTACCGCGTCTTTTGAGGATAACGCCTTCACAGAACCTATGCTCTTTACTCACAGGGGCTTGAGTGGCCCCGCCATCTTACAAATCTCCAATTTTTGGACGCCCGGTCACCCTTTATTAATAGATCTGATGCCGCAACAAGACATCAAAGCCCAATTGATCCAACTGCGCCAAGATACGCCCAAAGCAACATTGGAGAAATGGCTTACCAAACAACTCCCGAAACGCCTAGTACAGGTACTAGTAGAAGAGAATGCATGGCAAGGGCCGTTCAGTGATTTAAGCAACGCCAAAATAGACAGCATTGCCAAGCAGTTGAACAACTGGATCATCAAACCCAACGGCACAGAAGGCTACCGCACCGCCGAAGTCACCCTAGGTGGCGTTGATACGGAATGCGTCTCCTCCAAAACCTTTGAAGTGAAAACCGTACCCGGATTGTATTTTATTGGGGAAGTGCTGGATGTAACAGGCTGGCTCGGCGGCTACAACTTCCAATGGGCATGGGCCTCTGGATTTGCCGCAGGGCAGTTTGTTTGATCGTTTTATAGCCCTATAGCCCTATAGCCCTATAGCCCTATAGCCCTATAGCCCTATAGCCCTATAGCCCCGACCTAATAAGACCTCTTTCCAGCGTTCGGTTAGAGGTCTTATACGCCATTGTTATTTGGAGGCTTGTAGGTTCATTGAATCAACCTATTTAATAGGAGTGTCTGAGTCGCTAACGGCAACAGAGGTACTGTTTTCAGTGCTGAGTCTTCTTGTTTTAATTTTGTGTTTAATGGCGATTTAGGGCCAAAACTGGTAACTTTATCGGCTTGTCCAAAATAAAATGTTTACAATCGAAGCCAATGAGTAATATTCATCTTGAGCTATGGTGTTGATGGCAAAGGTGAATAGGGATTGTACTTGAATAAATAGTCAATTTTCTAAAGACGACTAAGGAAAGTTTATGGAACGCATCAGTAATTTCGACTTTTTAAAAAAACATCAAGAATGGTTATATAAATTAGCCGAAAGTGCTGAACTTAATTTTTCCTCAGATCCTAATACGTCACTTATAAAAGTACGTCAATTAGGAGAGGCTATTGCTCAGTCCATCGCCGCTCGAATTGGTGTTGTATCTGGCAATAATATAAAACAAATAGATTTACTTAGAGATATTGATTACAACTTACGTTTAGACGATAACGTTCGAGATGCTTTCCACACTATTAGAAAATCCTGAATTCAAGTCCGAAGTGCGACACTTTTCACTTCAAGCAACTAAGCACATATTTTTAAAAATTACGGCTGGTTGCTTGAACCCTAAACACTTCCTTGGACGATTGTTTATTCGTCTCATC
>NZ_JBLIXL010000010.1:0-113042 GCF_047525455.1 Marinomonas phycocola | reverse complement strand
TCGGTTGGACCACAAATCAAGGTAATAGAAACTTGGGGGGAGGATGTAAACATGAGAGATGACTCCTTGAGGAAAAGAAATCATCACTTTATGTGAATCGAAATTTGATTGTTATGTGTGGTTCGCTGGACGCTTACGCTTCTTCTACACCTGATTATCAGTGTCGCACTTATTATCTGAATTTAGGAGTATATAAATAGAGAAAAAATTGTTTCATCTGCCATTATTTTAGTAGTCGTTGGTGCTGGTATCTATTACGAAAAATTCTGCTTAAGCGTGGTGGGTTTTCAATGGAGGGCGATCAATATATTTTTTTGGGAGTCTTATTGCTTGGTGTACAGATGACAAATCATGGGTTCTTAACATTAGATACAGATAAAAAAAACAATGGAATGAAACAGTTGAAGATAAGTTCTAACGTGTTATTTCTACAATAGAATAAGCCATCTTTGAGTGGTTTATTGTGTCTGTTTTCTGGATTCCCTCCAAATATTTAGAACCTAACTGTTTGATTCTAAATATTATAATCAGTTGTTGTCCAATCCATCATGGGTGCAATAGGAAAGAAATATCCAGTGTGTACATTCTGTTGAAGGTTAATAGCCCCTTAGTAAATCCACTGTGTCTGGAATCGTGCCGTGTTCTCGATAGCGAGTGATATTGTCCGCGACGATTTTGGACGCGGTGTCTAGGTTGGTGGTGGCGGAAATGTGGGGTAATATTGATAATTTAGGATGCTGCCAAAGAGGGCTGTTTTCTGTGAGTGGCTCTTGCTCAAACACATCTAAAACGGCGTGCGATAGATGGTCGGTATCGAGTGCGTTTATTAGGTCGTCGTGATTGACTATGCCACCCCTAGCGAAGTTGATGATTTTAGCGCCTTTCGGTAACAAGCTCAGTGTTTCTTTGCTCAGTAGTTTATGTGTTTGATCAGTTAAGGGAAGTAGACAGATCAATATGTCTGTTTTTTTAAGCAGGGCGAATAAACCGTCTTGCTCTGAGTAATGAGTAACATTGGCAATGTCTTTGTGATTTCTGCTCCAGCTATTGACGTTGAAACCTTGGTTAACGAGCGCCTGCATGGCTGCTGTGCCTAATTCTCCTGTACCAAGCACAGAAACATGAACGGTGTTAATGGCTGGGCAGGGGATGGGACGCCAGAGGTTTTGTTTTTGTTGCGCCATGTATTCGGGAATATTTCGATATAAGTACAAGCTCCATGTCAGTGCTGCTTCAGCCATGGTGTTGGCAAGGTAAGGGTCGATCAATCTGACTAATTGGGTGGGGTGTGTTTTGCCTTGATTGATGGATCGAAACGTATTAACCATAGTCTCGACACCTGCCCATAAACTCTGTACCCAGATTAAGTTAGGAAAGCGCTTTAATGCATCGACGCTTGGATTGGCGACTATGGCCAATTCTACTTGACTTGCTTGCTCATCGGTTAATTGATCTGCAACGACAATGATTTCATTGGGCAATAAGATAGTGAATTGAGCAAGCCATTTCTCTTGGTTTTCCATGTCCATATTGTGAATAAAGGCGATGTTTTTCATGCTTGGAATACCTGTTCTGTATTGGCAAAACTTTTAAGTTCGATTGGGTTACCAAAAGGGTCGCTAAAGAACATGGTGTGTTGTTCTCCCGCCTGTCCCTCAAATCGCACACTGGGTTGAATGATAAAGTTGGTGTCGAGTGCGTGCAATTTCGTAGCCAACTCTTTCCATTGGGCGATCGGTAAAATAGCGCCAAAGTGTGGCATGGGAACGGCAATCTTATCGACTTTTCCTGTAGGCTTGACATGAAAAGGTTCTCCTATGTGCAGCGAAAGTTGATGCCCGAAGAAGTTGTAATCGACCCATGTTTCGGTTCTTCGCCCTTGTTTGCAGCCTAATGTGTTGGTATAGAATTCACATGCAGTTTCTAAATCTGTGACATTGAATGCTAAGTGAAAGATAGATTGCATAGCGTATTCCCCTTTGGTCAGATGCCTATTAAATGAATAAATAAATTGTAGTCGATAAATTAGCAATCTTTCTTCGCAAGAGATACTGTCTTTTCGTTGTTATCATAGTAAGGAAATCTTTCAGTTATCCTAATTTGGTCGTTCTATCATATTGATTTGTATTACTGGTGCTTTATGTTGAAATGACGTTAATCATTAGTTTAGAGGTTTAGATATAAAGCAATCCGTTTGATTATGACTCTATTTTCTAGAGTAGATGTTGACCAGACCCTATTTAATTTACTATTGTGGCGCATATGAAATTACAGTCGCTTACATTCTTCTCTTTGTAAAAGATGTATCGTGCTTGACTTATTTGTCTGAGCGACGACGTTTATTGGAACAAGAGTGGGATTACTTTGGCGAATTTGATGAGCAACGTTATCGAAACATGGGCTGGTATGTCCATTCTTATGATACGGGCGGTACGGTTTTAAAATATAAAAAGCATGAGCACTCTTTATTATGCCATTGTTAATTGAGTCTGTTAAAGCGTTCATTGATACCGAGCAAATACAACCTTTTTCTATTTATTCGTCGGTGAAAGAGCAACACATTCTGAATGTGCCCATTATTAAACCCCTTTTAATTTTTGTATTAGACGGTGAAAAAAATCTTAAAGGGGAAACAACAACGGTGTGCCCTACGGGCAGTTTTGTTTTTTTATCCAATAGTCCTAATACGGATATGCGTAATATTCCAAGTGAAAGAGAATACTTTGCGCTCTTGATAGAGTTTGAATTAGAGGATTTTAGCGTATTTGATCGACGCTCTAAAAGACCGTCAGAGCATTTAATCGGTGCTATTTCTGATGGCTTAGCAAAAACCATTATACAGTTTATCGAATGGTCACAATTCACCCCTGCGACGATGTGGTCTATTAGAAGAAAGGAAATTCTTCAATATTTGTATTATTTAGGCCATGAAGGTGTGGCGAACTTATCGGACATCCCTAGTATCAGTCACCAAGTGTACAGCATGATCAGTGCGGATGTTGCTGAAGACGTATCGACGGGCATGGATGAACTGTGTGGAAGGCTGGCAATGAGTGAATCGACGTTACGCAGAAGGTTGAAGTCGGAAGGCACATCTTTGCAAGGACTTAAAGACCAAGCGAAATTGAGTTACGGCTTGCATTTATTGCAGACCACGAAATACACGATACAAACCATTGCTAGTAACTGTGGGTATCAATCTCAATCTCGATTTACTCAACGGTTTAAGCAGCGATTTGGTCTTACACCCACCGATCTACGAAAAACAAAGTTGACGGATTAGGGCGAAAGACTGACTCTTTTTTAGAGAACGTCCATTGCATAAGGCGCTTACTATAACGACTTGTTCATATTCATTTCAGATAATACGTTTGTGAGGTATTTATGTTGCCGTTATTGGTTAAATCTGCTGTATTTGTTTTATCATTTTCTTCTGCAATGTCTTTTGCTGATTCGAGTTCTTTTACGTTAAAAAGTGATGATATTCGATCGAATGAAATGATGCCAGTTGCCCAAGAATTTAAGGGCTTTGGTTGCAGTGGAGGAAATGTCTCCCCTCAATTATCTTGGTCTAATCCGCCAATGGGAACCGCTGCATTTGCCGTAACCGCCTACGATCCAGATGCTCCGACAGGCAGTGGCTGGTGGCATTGGCAAGTAGTGAATATACCAGCGGATGTAAGGGGGTTGGCTGCAGATGCAGGTGATAGTGCGACCCAGAGTTTACCGAAAGGCAGTATTCAAATTAAAAATGATTACGGTTTTTCTGGGTTTGGAGGCGCTTGCCCTCCAAAAGGGCACGGTACACACCGTTATCAATTTACGGTTCATGCACTGTCAAAACCATTAGAGCTGCCAGAAGACGCTTCAGGTGCCTTGACTGGGTATATGATCAATGCCCATTCAATTGCTAAAAGTACCATTGAGGCTCTATATAGAAGAGACTAAGAAAGTGTAATAATTGAAACGCACGGTGGCATCCATTGAGTGTGCTTACCGTGCTTGCTACAGGACAAGGGGTTCCAGCTCAAAAAAACGGTAATTCCATGTATTAAACCAAATTTTATGTGTATTTTTTTCGTTTTCTATGGTTGTTTTAGATGCAGTCTCCATATCATGAGGCTACGTCCCTCTTGATCTTGTAAGTGAGAAAATTTTGTTCCGTGTAGAAACGTTCTAATTCTAAAATGAACAGGTTGATAGCGGCTTTCATGCGCTATTCAAACTTTCTTCAAGGGCAATAATGTAGGTCAATTGTTCGCGTGATTGCCTTCTAATCGTTGTGTCTTAATGTGTATCAATCGATTTTCCTGCCTATGTGCGGACAAACGGTCTACGGCAATGGCGGCTAATAATACGCTGCCTCGTACAATGTCGTAGATATAAGGCGATGCATTCACAAGGTTGAGTCCATTATCAATGAGTACCAAAAAGAAAGCGCCAAACACGCTGCCAACAATGGTTCCTGAGCCTCCGGTTAATTTAGTACCACCTAAAATAACAGCGGCAATGACGGTAAATTCAATGCCTATCCCTATCCCCGACTGCAAACCACCAACACGAGCTAAAAGAATCAGTGCAGATATGCCTGTGACCAATCCACCAATGGCGTAAACCGCAACGGTCACTTTGCCAACGGGTAAATTAGACTCGGTTGCAGAGCGTGCCGAGCTGCCAATTGCTTTTGCATAAAGACCTAAACGGGTGTGGTTTAGCAGATAAACCCCAAGAATAAAAATGATAATAAGTAGGATAATTGGGACAGGCAGTCCGAAAATTTTACCGTTTCCTAGAAAGCCCATTTCTCTCGGAACAGGAATGTTTTGCGCGCCTGTTAAATGAATCGCCATACCTCGATAAATAGAGTAAGTCGCTAGCGTGGTGATCAGCGGTGATATTTTGAATCGTATCACCAAGGCACCGTTAATCGTGCCTAATAGAGTTGCACAAGCAATGGCCGCTGAAAACGCAAAAAAGTAGCTTTGAGTTTCCTGTAATAACTGTGCAAAAAGGGCTGAGCAGAAGAAGAGAATGGCTCCCATTGAAATATCAATACCAGCAGTGATAATGATAAACGTCATTCCTATCGCCATAATGGCCGTCACACCAGATTGAATGAGCATGGATTGGAAGTTAGAGAGCGTCAGGAAAACAGGGGAAACCACCGCTAACATAGCGGCAAACACCACATTGGCAACGGCTATTGGCAGCCACTTTTGTTTTGAAATTAATGTGTTGATTGAATGAATCATGCTTCATTTCCTTGCTCGTTTGTACTGGCCGCTAACGATATGATTTTCACTGAGTCAAATTCATTACGCTGAAATTCGCCTACCATTTTGCCTCGACGCATGACCAAAATGCGTTGCGATACATGCAATAGCTCTGGTAAATCTGAGGAAACAATCACAACGGTGGCACCACCATTGGCCAAATCCATAATTTTTCTATGAATATCAAATTTTGCACCAATGTCTACGCCTTTGGTGGGTTCGTCTAAAATGAAAATTTCGGGTTCGGTTGCCATCCAACGGCTAAGGAGTACTTTTTGCTGGTTGCCGCCACTAAGTGCATTAACGGGCACTTCAATGTGAGGGATGGAAATACCCATGTCGTTAGAAATGGTTTGAGCCGTTTGTCTTTCGCCAGCAAAACCTAGCTTGATCATGCCGTGTTTAATAAACCGATAAATGGCCGCCGCGGATAAATTTTCACGTACAGGTCGGTTAAGAAAAAGACCGTTTGTCCTTCTGTCTTCTGGTAAGTAACAGGCGCGTAATTGCTTCATTGAATCAACGCTTCTGTTTTTAATGTTTTGGCCATTGATGTAAACCGAGCCTGTTGAAGGCCGTAGACCAAAGATGGCTTCGGCCACTTCGGTTCTCCCTGCACCCATCAGACCAGCGATTCCGACTATTTCACCTTTGTTCACAGTAAATGACACGTCCTTGAAATCCGCTGATGATAAATCTTCAACGCGTAATGTTTCTTCATTACTATCAGATTTATGAACAGTGGAAGACTCGTCGATGGTTCTGCCCACCATCATCTCTTCTAATTCACGTCGACTGATGTCTGCTAATGGACCGCTGCCAACCTGCATACCATCTCTTAGCACAATAACACTGTCACACACGCGATAGATTTCTTCTAAGAAGTGAGAGATAAAAATAATGGCAATGCCTTTGTCTCTTAATTTGTCGAGTAAGGCAAAGAGCTTTTCTCTTTCTATTGCGGTAAGGGACGTGGTGGGTTCATCTAAGATGAGTACTTTATCGGCATGCAACAGCGCTTTGCCGATTTCAACGATTTGTTGTTTTCCAGCACCTAATGATTCAACGGTTGCCGATGGGTCTATTTCAATGCCTAAAAAATCCAATTGCTCTTTGGCTATTTGCTCTACGGCTTTCCAGTCTATGCGTGCGGCGGAACCGGGTAATTGTCCGATACACATGTTCTCTGCAACGGATAATGAGCCAAAAAGGCTTAACTCTTGATGTACGGCTGAAATGCCGTGAGCGTGACCTTCGTTCTTTTCTACTCGTTGACCATTTACAGAAATTTCGCCTTCAGTGGGTTCTAATAAACCGCACAGCATGTTTTTTGTGGTGGATTTTCCTGCGCCATTCTCACCAACTAACCCCACAACCTGACCGGGATATAGATCAAACGATACCCCGTTTACAACGGTTTTCCCTGAGAACGATTTTTTCAATGCTCTGAATGAAAGTAGTGGAGTTGTTTCTTGATTTAACAAATTAATGTCTCCTTGAACTTAATTTCATAGCGAGCCAGGTGCCCATAAAAATTAATAGGCCTTGAATGATTAGCTGATCGTAAAATGGAATGCCGATGAGGTTAAGGCCACTGATAAGTACGGAAAGTAAGCCGATGCCCAATACGGTTCTTGTGATAGAGCCTTCTCCACCATCCATTGTTGTGCCTCCAAGTACCACGGCACCGATAATAAGTAACAATAACGTATCACCTACCCCTGGAATGGCATTACCAAGATTAGAGATACTGATAAAGCCTGCAATACCTGCGAGTAAACCAGAGAGGCTGTAAACACTGATTTCGGTGAGCTTTACGTTAATGCCAGAGAAATGAGCGGCATTCCGGTTGCTACCAATCAGCATTACATGGCGTCCCCATTGTGTTTGACTCAGTAACAGTACACAGAGTACAACAACAAGAAGACCAACCCAGGTAACGGCAGGAACACCAAATACGGTGACGAAGCCAAAATCCATCAGTGAGTAGGGGGTGCCTTGTACAGCAATCCCTTGAGACAGTACAAACGCAATACCACGCGCGATAAGTTGAGTTGCCATGGTCGTAATAAAAGGGGTAAGGCCGAGGCCGCCTATTAATAGGCCATTAATGAGGCCAAATCCAAGTCCAACGCCTATTGCTGTCAGACCGCCGAGGAAAACACTTTCAGTAGCCGCCATAACCAGACCTGAAATAACAGCACTGGCACTGATAACGGTTGAAATAGAAAGATCAATACCGCCCATCAAGAATACGAATGTCATACCAACAGAGGCAATTAAGACAACCGAGTTAGCCGCTAACATGGCTTCAATGTTGCCTGATGTTAAGAAAAAGGGGGAAAACAGTGAAAATACAGTAAATAGTGCAACGAGTATGGGGGCTATAGGATAGGATTTTACTGTGGTCGATATCGCTTTTAGCATTGTTTCTTTCACTTTTTTTGTTCAAAAGGCCGCATCAGTAATGATGCGGCAGAGTTAAGCGCTTCTGCTTGGATAGAAGTTATATAGGCCGTTAATATGAGTTATTTGGCTCCCCAGATAGACGCTTTATGCTGAACAATGTTACCTGTTGTATAGAAGTTACCTGATACAACGTTGCGACGTTCAACGGTCTCACCGTTCATGAGTTTCGTTGCTAAATCCACCGCAGTACGACCAATTTTATCTAGGTTCATAACAACGATACCATCCGCAGTACCTTTTGCTGTTGATTGATAGCCATCAAGTGAGCCATTGATTCCTGTTACAACAACATGGCCGTCTTCTCCTACTTGTTTTAGCTTACCAAGATCGGTCAGTACGGTTTCAACCGATGGGATTTGAGTGTCTGTTGCTGCAAAAACAGAGTGCACTACAGCATTTGCTTGAAATGCATTTTGAGTACCAGCAAGGGCGCGGGCAGAATCCCAACCGGTAGGAACTTCGATTAGTTTTACATTCTCTAAGCTTGCAATGCCTTCACGAAAGCCTTTACTGCGATCGATACCGTTTTGATCATTCAGCGCACCGATAAGCTCAACAATGATTTTTTCACCTTGAACGTTTTTCAATTGCTGTGCTGTGTAATTACCTGCTAAACGACCGTCAGCAAGTGAATCTGGCCCAACAAATGTATCAACAACGCGGCTTTTAGGTAGGCTGCGATCATAAGCAATAATAGCGATGCCTGCACGCTTTGCGGCAATCAGTGCACGCTCTATTGTATTTTGATCTACCGCACAGACCAAAATGGCTTTTACACCTTGAGTAATGAGCGATTGAATTTGTTGGTTTTGAGTTTGTGCATCACCATCTGCAACGACTTCAATAACAGTGTAGCCACGTTTCATGGCTTCATCTTTTATGGCATCGTTTTCGGCAACGCGACTTTCAAATAATTGGTCAACCGCAAGACCAATTTTGATTTTTTCAGAAGCTATTGCAGTCGTTGCTGCAAATAAAAACGAAAAAACTAAGACTAAGAACTGTTTCATATGGATAGATCCTTTTTGATTTATTTTTTTTATCAAAGGCGTTAAGTATAAATAACATATACTTTTAAAACGATTCAAATGTGAAGCGCCTAGTAAAGATAGTGTCACAGGTTAACCAATTTATCAAACAGGTCTAGTAAGTTCAATAAAAATCAATTAACTGGTTGATCGATATTTGTTAAATCCTATTGTACACTGCCACCTAGGATAGGCGTGGTTAAATAAAAAGTCTTAGTATAGGCTCATGTATCATCAAAATTTAAGCAAGCGAATTTACTCGACGAAGAGGGAAAGCCTACAGATCAGATTGCCCTAAGTTTTTTGTTGTAAAGCTCGTGTTTTTCTTTTTTAAAAGGAGTAATACTTTCATTAATTTTTGAGCTTGCTAGAATAGGGGGTTGTTATTTTAGTCAGTGTATTTATAGAAAATGCATTCTTATAAGATAAAAAGGAACGTGTGCATGAAAGAAACAGACTTCCATTTAAAAGGAAGTGTCGTTACAACCGTTTTGCTTGAGCTTCATCGGTTCTCTTTTCCTGATGTAATTAATCAAATAAAGGAAAAAATTGATCAAGCACCGCATTTCTTTAGTCAAGCACCGCTTATTATCGATGTCTCAAAACTTGAAAGTGATATGAGTTTAATTGAATTGAATTCATTGGTTTCACAAGTGACAGCACTGGGCTTTAGACCTATTGGTTGGCGCAGTGTTGGCGCGGGTTTACCTACATGGCATAATGACTTTCACTTACCTTTGTTACCTCCAAGTAAAACCCGATCTATTACCCCTCCAATTGTTGAAACTGAAAAAAACCCTGATGTGGTTGTGAAAACAATTGTACAGGAGAAAGTGGTCTCTCAGCCGACAAAAGTAATTACAAAACCGATTCGATCAGGTCAACAAGTGTATGCAGAAGGGGATCTAGTGATCTTGGCTCCTGTGGGTGCCGGTGCAGAAGTGTTAGCGGAAGGTAATATTCATGTTTATGGTGCGTTACGTGGGCGAGCATTGGCTGGTGTAAATGGCGATGTAAATGCAAGAATTTTCTGCAAAAGTATGGAAGCTGAACTCGTTGCAATTGCAGGGAATTTTATGTTGAGTGATGCATTGCATGAAATCATTTGGAAAGAATCGGCTCAGGTATTGTTAAACGGTGAGAATTTAGAAATTCTTGCATTATAAAATACATGCATAATTATATTGTGTTTTAAACGCTTTAAATTAGACTTATGAAAAAGTCACTAGGAGATAAGGCATTGGCAAAGATTATTGTGGTCACATCAGGTAAAGGTGGTGTAGGTAAAACCACCTCTAGTGCGGCAATTGGCACGGGGTTGGCTTTAAAAGGGTATAAAACCGTTATTATAGATTTTGATGTAGGCTTACGTAACCTTGATCTCATTATGGGCTGTGAGCGTAGAGTCGTATATGACTTTGTTAATGTTATTAATAAAGAAGCAACACTAAGCCAAACATTGATTAAGGACAAACGTACTAAAAATTTATCTATTTTACCTGCTTCACAGACAAGAGATAAGGATGCTCTTACAGAGGATGGTGTGAAGTCTGTATTAGATGAATTATCAGAAACGTTTGATTACATTGTTTGTGACTCTCCTGCTGGTATTGAAAAAGGGGCTCAAATGGCCTTGTACTTTGCGGACGTTGCAATTGTTGTTACGAATCCAGAAGTGTCGTCAGTACGAGACTCAGACCGTATTTTAGGTATTTTACAGAGTAAATCGCGTCGCGCTGAACAGGGTGAAGAGCCAATAGAAGAACACTTACTGCTAACTCGTTATAACCCTGAAAGGGCTGAGCTAGGCGAAATGTTGAGTGTTGGTGATGTAGAGGAAATTTTGGCCATTCCTTTACTAGGTGTGATTCCTGAGTCAGAAGCGGTGTTGAAAGCATCAAATCAGGGTACTCCTGTTATTTTGGATGCTCAATCAGAAGCCGGTCTTGCTTATGATGATGCGGTGGATAGGCTGTTAGGTGAGAAGCGACCATTACGTTTTCTTGATGTGCAGAAAAAGGGATTCTTTAAACGTTTGCTAGGGGGTTAGAGTGGGGATTTTTGATTATTTTAAAAGTAAATCAGAGGCTAACTCTGCATCTGTTGCTAAGGAAAGACTACAGATCATAGTTGCTCATGAAAGAGGCCGTCGTAAACAGCCTGACTATTTACCGCAAATGCAGCGAGAAATTATAGCGGTGATTCGTAAGTACGTTCATGTTAATGATAATGATGTATTGATTCAACTTGATGATACTGATGATTGCTCTGTTCTTGAATTGAACGTTACATTGCCAGAAAAATGAAGCTAGTGGCTTAAATAGCATCGTAGTTAGAAAACGCGGATCTTCGCGTTTTTTTTCAAGTGAAAAATAATTGGTAATGATTTTCATTGTACTTTTAAGGTGTTTTTAGTGAATGTTTCTACCTGTTTTGTCTTGTTGTGTGCTGTCTTTATAGTGAGTTGTAAAGGTGGGAAGCCGATTAAGCCGAACTTTGATAGTCGAGTAGCTCAAGATGCACTGTCGCAGTTAGGTGCAGTGCTGTATTTTGATGTTAATTTGTCTAAAAATAGAAATCAATCCTGTGCGACATGCCATAATCCTCAAAAAGGGTTTATTGATGACAGAGATAATGGTGTGTTTGGTGCTGTTTCTTTAGGGTCGGATACTCAATCATTGGGGGATCGAAATGCCCCAACAGCCTCTTATGCTGCATTGAACCCTCGCTTTCACAAGAATTCAAAAGGGCATTATGTTGGTGGACAATTTCATGACGGTAGGGAGTCAACTTTAGCTGGGCAGGCTGGTGGGCCACCGTTAAACCCGATAGAAATGGGGATGGAAAGTAAGCAAGCCGTTGCGGCTCGAATTAATGAAAATGCGTTTTATGTAGATAAATTTAAGCAGTTGTTCGGAGCCGATGTACTGACAAATGAAGAGCTGCTCTATGATGCGATGACTCAAAGCATTATGGCGTTTGAAAAGACGGAAGTGTTTATGCCGTTTGATTCAAAATACGATAGAGTGCTTCGGGGTGAAGAAACGTTTACTTCGCAAGAAGAGCTGGGGAAAACATTGTTTTTCTCTCAGCAATTTACTAACTGTAATGCTTGCCATCAGTTAAACAAATCGCCTTTTTATAGTCGTGAAACCTTTACTAACTACCGTTATGAGAATATTGGTGTACCTGTAAATCGATTTGTTAGAGAAAAAAATGGCATGTTTGATAAAAAAGATGCTGGTTTACTACTGAATCCTCAAGTTGATGATCATCAAGAGCGCGGAAAGTTTAGAGTGCCAACATTGCGAAATGTCGCGGTCACTGGACCTTATATGCATAATGGTGTCTTTCAAGACCTAAGAACCGTGATTGAATTTTATGATCGTTTTAATAATAAAAGCCGTCGAATTAATCCCGAAACCAATGAGTTATGGGAGAGTCCCGAATGGCCGAAAACTGTGAATCTAACCGAACTTGAAAAGGGCCCTGCACTCACTGATCAAAAAATAGATGCATTGGTTGCTTTCCTAAATACGCTAACGGATAAGAAGTTTGAGCCATTGATTCATTAAGTAGTATAAAATGTGGCTCTATTGGTTGTTCTACGCTTGAATTTAAAGCGTTTTAACGTTTTATTACCTGACGTTTTGTGTGTTAATTTATCGATATGTATATTAAAGGAATCTCAAATGAAGTTTTCTCCATTAGGTAGTAGTGGTTTATCGGTTTCACGTATTTGCTTAGGCACAATGACATGGGGGACTCAAAATAATCAATCGGATGCGGATGAGCAAATCCAGTATGCCTTAAGTGAAGGAATAAATTTTCTCGATACGGCTGAGATGTACTCTGTTCCACCAACCGAAGAAAGTTATGGTAAAACAGAAACCATTATTGGCAATTGGATAGAAAGAAACCCAGGCCGTCGCCAAGAGTTTATCTTAGCAACAAAAATTGCAGGCCCTGGATTACCTTATGTTCGTAATGCCTCTCCAATTACAGGTAAAACAATAGTAGAAGCGATTGATGCATCTCTAGCGCGTCTTAAAACAGACTATATTGACTTATACCAACTTCATTGGCCAAACCGTACTAGCCCTCATTTTGCAAAGCATCATCCAAACCAAATTAATTTCAGTCAGGTGGATGGCACGAAAGAAAGTGAAGGTATGCTTGATATCTTAATTGCGTTGGATAAATGCATCAAAGAAGGCAAAATTCGCCATTTTGGGTTATCGGATGATACCCCTTGGGGAGTTAATGAATTTGTCCGTCTTAGTGAAATTCATAATTTAGCGAAACCGGTCTCTATTCAAAATGAATTCAGTTTGTTACACGCAAAAGATTGGCCTTATCTAATTGAAAACTGTATACATCAAGATGTGGCTTACCTTCCTTGGTCTCCATTAGCGACAGGCTCTTTAACTGGGAAATACGTTGGTGGAGCAAGGCCAGAAGGGAGTCGTTGGAGCTTTGCTCAACGTCACGGTTTGTTTAGAGACACTGAACTTGCAGAACAGGCGGTTATCGCATATTTGGAAGTGGCTAAAAAACATGGTATTTCGCCGGCAACATTGGCGTTGGCATGGTGTGATCAGGTTGACGGAGTGACTTCTACGATTATAGGAGCAACAAGTTTGGCTCAGCTAAAAGAAAATATTGCCGCATTTAAAGAGCCACTTCCAGATGCCGTTATGTTAGATGTAATGGCTGTATACAAACAGTATCCAATGCCTTTTTAATGTATCAAAAGGTGTTGAATACGATCAAATATTTTGTTCTATGTTCGGCCTGAAGAGTATTCGCTAATACAGTAATAAGATAAAAAAGGGCGATTAATATACAATTAATCGCCCTTTTTTATTAAGCTTAGCGTTTTCTTTTTGGCAAGATGTCGCGCAGTTTATCTGCCATGTCTAATATTGTCTCTTCAGTCGCTTTCCAATCAATGCAGGCATCGGTAATGGATACACCGTATTCTAACTTACTTCGATCAGAATTGATTTTTTGATTACCCCAGCCAATATTACTCTCAATCATTAAACCGATGATTGAATTATTGCCTTCAAGAATTTGCTTGGTGGCATCTTTTGCTACCAGTGGCTGAATTTCAGGTTTCTTATTCGAGTTCTCGTGTGAGCAATCAATCATAATGTTATGTGCAAGGCCTGCTTTTGTAAGAGCTTGCTCACTTAACGTAATGTTAACAGAATCGTAGTTTGGCTTACCGTTGCCACCACGAAGCACAAGGTGGCCGTAGGCGTTACCTTTTGTTCTTACAATACTGACTTGCCCTTCTTCATTAATACCAAGGAACGAATGAGGGTGGGAGACAGACTGCATTGCATTGACAGCAACGGTCATAGAACCATCTGTGCCGTTTTTAAAGCCAACAGGTCCAGATAAACCGGATGCCATTTCGCGGTGTGTTTGTGACTCAGTTGTTCTTGCCCCAATAGCTGACCAGCTAATCAAATCTTGAATGTATTGAGGCGAAATAGGGTCAAGTGCTTCCGTCGCTAAAGGCAGGCCAAGTTCAGAAAGGTCAATAAGAAGTTTACGAGCAATGCCCATGCCTTTTTCAACTTCAAATGAATCGTCTAAATTTGGATCATTGATTAAACCTTTCCAGCCAATGGTTGTACGAGGTTTTTCAAAATACGTTCTCATGACGATATAAAGAGTGTCATCTACTTTTTTTGCTAACTCTTTCAAGCGGTGAGCGTAATCAAGAGCGGCTTCTGTATCATGAATAGAGCAAGGGCCGATAACGATAACCAGTCTATGGTCTTTGCCGTCTAGAATATTTTTAATGTCGTCACGTGATTTCGAGATGCTTGCTCTGACACTATCAGTAACAGGGAAAGCTTGCTTCATTTTCTCTGGTGTTATTAATTGAGAGAACGAAGCGATATTCAAATCTTCTAATGTTGAGTCACTCATGTATTGTCCTAATTACTCTTGCAGATCGACTAAGTCGTTATTATATTTAAAAGAACAGGTATTTTACTCCAAATCCCATTAATGCTGTAGCTAAAACTGGTTGTAATACCGCATTTGGAACATAACTTGATAAGTGTGTTCCTACATAGATTGCCGGAATAGAACCAATTAGAAGAGCTGTCAATAATGAGTAGTCAACATTGCCAAGAAATATATGGCCAATACCGGCAACTAGCGTGAGCGGTACGGCATGAGCGAGATCGGTACCAACAATGTTTTTTGCTGCCATCGCGGGGAACAAAAGCATCAATAACGCGGTTCCTAGTGCACCAGCGCCGACTGAGGTTAAGGTGACTAAGACACCCAGTGCAATTCCAGATAAGAATATGTATTTAAGGTTGTGTTCTTTTGTAGAGGGTGATGTGCTTTGTTTTTTTGAACTGATACTAAGGATGTTTCTACGAAAAATAATGACGAAAGCGGTAGCAACTAGCATAACACCCAGTGTCGCGGTTAAAATTTCTTGGTAATGATCTGGTTTATCGTATTGTGAAAGCCAAATAATCGTTAGTAACGAGGAAGGTAGACTGCCTGCAGCCATCGCAGCCATAACTTTCCAATTAACGTGTTTCTTTTTCGCATGGAGATACACGCCCGTGCTTTTAGCTATGCCTGCGTACAGTAGGTCGGTGCCGATGGCGATATGGGGAGGGAAGCCAAACATAAGTAAGAGAGGGGTCATGATTGATCCACCGCCGACTCCTGTCATGCCAACTGCAAGCCCAACGAGTGAGCCTGTTAAAATATACCAAATGAAATCCATCTTTTTTATCTTAGTAAGAATTGTTCTGGCAACGGTAGAGGTTTTTTACTATTCTATAAAGTAATATTTTATTCTTTTTTTAATCCTTTTTCGAATAAGGGAGATGTATGAAACTTCAACAATTAAGATATATTTGGGAAGTGGCTCGTAATGATCTAAATGTATCAGCAACAGCACAAACATTATATACATCTCAACCCGGTGTGAGTAAGCAGATCCGCCTACTTGAAGACGAGCTTGGGGTCGAAGTGTTTGCGCGTAGTGGAAAGCACTTAACTCATATAACACCAGCGGGTGAGAAAATCATTGAGCTGGCTGGCGAAATACTGAATCAAACGCAAAATATTAAACGCATTGCTAAGGAATTTAGTGATGAGAGAAAAGGCGCATTAGACATTGCCACAACGCATACTCAGGCTCGTTATGCACTACCCTCTGTTATTCGTAATTTTATTGAAGAATATCCTGATGTCAGTTTGCATATGCATCAAGGAACCCCAATGCAAATTGCTGAAATGGCAAATGATGGCGCAGTGGATTTTGCAATTGCCACTGAAGCGTTAGAGTTATTTGGTAACCTAATCATGTTGCCTTGTTACACTTGGAATCGATCCGTAGTGATGCCTAAAGAGCACCCGCTTGCGTCAGTTGATTGCCTTACTTTGGAGGAATTGTCTAAGCATCCAATTGTGACCTACGTATTTGGTTTTACTGGTCGTTCTCAATTGGATGAGTCTTTCCATAATGCTGGTTTAGAAGCCAATGTTGTGTTTACAGCGGCGGATTCTGACGTTATTAAAACGTATGTTAGGTTGGGGCTTGGTGTCGGTATTGTCGCTAGCATGGCGTACGATGAGAGACTGGATAATGATTTGGTTGCCATTGATGCTTCACACTTATTCGAGCGCAGTATTACGAAAATTGGTATCCGTTCAAATACGTTTATACGAGGCTACATGTACGATTTTATTCAGTCGTTTGCGCCACATTTAACAAAAGATTTGGTGTCACAGGCGATGTCGATATCGAATAAGCAGATATTGGATGAATTATTTGAAGGGATTGAGTTGCCCCACTATTAAATGAAGCAATTTATATTCATGTTATTTTCTGAAGGGTGACAATTAAGTCCTAAAACATAAAGGGCGAGTGTGTTGGCCGTTTATGTTTTAGGAACGCAATTTATTTTTTTACTGGTAGCTCGGAGAGACCTTTCCATCTAGCATACATAAGAGCAATATTAAATAAGAGGAATGAAAGCAATGTTTGGCTGACACCATATGCCCAGTTCACGCCTTGAGTCCAGTTTAGAACGCCCGCTACAAAATAGATAAGTGTTACGAAACAAATCCAAATAGCACCTCTGTAACTGCCTTTTACACCTCCTGGTATAAGAAGTAATAACGGCGAAATCATGACAAAAAGAAAGATGTAAGGGTGATCAAACTTCATGCTCTGTAAAAATAAATGATGTACACAGATCACTACAATTAGAGCAAAAAGGTTAAGTACCATTAATGGGTAGGTTTGTTTATAGCGTGTGCTTGCTTTTTGCAGCTCATCAGGAGTAACGCTTTCTTTTTTTGCCATGTTAGACAGAACCTTAGATATTTATTTATTAAGTTGTGATACTAAAGTAGCCAACCTTTGGCCTTGTATTTCGCACAAAGCTATTTCATCTTGGCTTAACTCAGTGTTACTCGTACTGCTGGCGAAATGACTGACTCCATAGGGTGTGCCGCCTGTCCTAGTTTGCATCAGTTCTTTAGCTTTATAAGATTGGCTCTGAACGATCATTCCATGATGAAACAGCGGAATAGCAAGTGCATGTAAACACATTTCATGGCCGCCATGCATACTGCTGCCACTGGTAAAAACAGACGCTGGTTTATCAACCAATTTCCCTGTCATCCAGAGGAGAGACGTCTGATCTAGAAAGTGTTTCAATGGAGAGGCAATGCTTCCAAAGTACGATGGGCTGCCTAAAATGAGCCCGCTGCATTCTGCAAGTTCTTCTAAAGTGCAGTAAGGTACACCTTTTTCTGGTATTTCAGGTGTTGTCTCTGTCGTGGTGGGTGCGACATCAGGGACTTGTCTTATTTTGACATCAATAGACGCGTGTTGCTTAATACCGCGCGCTATGTGCTTGGCCATTTCCGCTACGGAACCATGGCGACTGTAGTACAGAATAAGTATGTAAGGAGAAGCCATTAGAACAGTTCCAATACTTGTTCTGGAGGACGACCAATTTTAGCCTTGCCTTTATGAACAACAATAGGGCGTTCGATGAGTTTAGGGTATTGGCACATTGCAGACAGCCTTTGAGCATCGGTTGTTTCTGGTAAATGTAGATTTTGTTCTTTGTAAAGGGCTTCTTTCGTTCTCATCAATTCAATTGGTGTCATAGACAAGAAGTTGAGAAGGTTTTTCAGTTCTTCAACATTGGGGCGTTTTTCCATATACAAACGGACGGTTAATTTAATGCCTTTTTCTTCAAGTAGGGCGAGGGTCTCTCTTGATTTGGAGCATCTTGGGTTATGGAAAATAGTTGTCATTTAAGTGTCCTAAATAAGTGTCTAACAAGATGAAACATCTGGATAGACATAAAAAGTTGAAATAGCATAGAAATACGCTAGGGTGAAATGGATCACCCTAGCGGTACGCTTAAGTGTGATTATTGATTTTGCTTAATAGTGTTTGAAGAACCTCATCTTGAGAAATGTCTTCATTTTCGCCAGAACGACGGTGTTTGTATTCTAACGTGCCATTGGCTAGGCCTTTATCTCCTACAACTAAACGATGAGGAATGCCTAGGAGTTCGCAATCTGCGAATTTTACGCCTGGACGCTCTTTTCGGTCGTCCAGCAACACATCAATACCCGCATCTGTGAAGGCATTGTATAACTCATTGCAAACAGTACGTACATTTTCTGATTTATCGTAATTCATGGCAACGATAGCAAGATTGTATGGCGCAATAGAGTCAGGCCAAATGATGCCTTTGTCGTCGTGGTTTTGTTCTATAGAAGCGGCTACCACTCGGCTCACACCGATGCCATAACACCCCATCCACATGGTTTTGCTTTTACCATTTTCATCTAGAACTGTTGCTTTCATTGCATCGGCATACTGTTGACCTAGCTGAAAGATATGGCCTACTTCGATGCCGCGTTTTATCACTATCTTGCCTTCACCATCTGGCGATGGATCACCTTCAACAACGTTACGAACATCCGCAACGTCAAACCCTGAGCAATCTCGTGACCAGTTTATGCCTGTATAATGGTAGTCATCTTTGTTTGCACCGGCACAAAAATCAGACAGAACAGAGGCAGAGCGATCAACGACAACTTGAATGCCTTTTTCTTTTAAGCCAACAGGGCCAATGGAGCCAAGGCCACAGCCTAGAACTTTCACTATGTCGTCTTCGTTAGCGAATTCGAATGGAACCAGTGCACCAGACAACTTTTCGGCTTTAACTTCGTTGATAGTATGATCGCCACGCAGTACAAGTGCTATAATAGTTGGGCTTTGCTCTTCATCAAGACCTTTGATAAGCATGGTCTTAACCGTTTTTTCGACTGGTAATTTTAGAAACTCAGCGACTTTTTGAATGGTTTTGCAATCAGGAGTGAAGATTTCTTCCATATCTTGTGTTGCCGCATCGGCGGATTGTTTTGTTTCAACTGCTTCTGCCAATTCAATATTGGCTGCGTAATCGGATGAGTCACTGAATGCAATATCATCTTCACCAGAGTCGGCTAACACATGAAATTCATGTGAATAAGCACCGCCGATGCTGCCTGAGTCTGCTCTTACAGGGCGATAGTTTAGACCTATTCGATCGAACACATTGCAATAAGCCTTATGCATTATGTCATAGGTTTTTTGTAACGATGCTGGGTCCACATGGAAAGAGTATGCATCTTTCATCAGGAATTCACGTGAACGCATGACGCCAAAACGAGGGCGAACTTCGTCACGGAATTTTGTTTGGATTTGAAAGAGGTTTAATGGCAGTTGTTTGTAGCTGGTCAACTCATTACGGGCCAGTTCTGTAACGACTTCTTCATGGGTTGGACCAAGGCAATAATCACGGTCATGTCTGTCTTTTAAGCGTAACAGTTCTGGACCGTATTTTTGCCATCTGCCAGTTTCTTTCCAAAGCTCCGCAGGTTGAACTCCTGGCATTAATACTTCAAGAAAGCCCGCTTTTTGCATCTCTTCACGGACAATTTTTTCTGCTTTGCGTAATACTTTTATGCCAGTTGGTAGCCAAGTGTATAGCCCTTTTGAAACTTGGCGTATCATGCCTGCTTTAATCATTAGCTGGTGGCTAATGACGACCGCATCAGTTGGAGAGTTTCTTAGTGTTGAAAATAAATAATTACTTGCGCGCATTGTTCAGTCATCTAGTTAGTAAGTTAAATAAAATGAAGATAGGTTATTTTTTGAATCTTGATTCAATTAATCCAGTGGAGCTCGTCTCAATTGCAAAGATACCACCCGCATTTGGATAGGTAATGAGTTCTTCTTCTGTATGAGCGCTTCGACAGGTTGTTACAAAAAGTGTTTTCATCTCAGGGCCACCAAATGCGACCATTGTTGGGTAAATAGCGGGCACTGGGTATTCTTCTAATATTTTTCCTTCAGGGCTGATTTTGACAACCCTTTGGCCAGCATACAAAGCAGACCAATAATTTCCGTCTGTATCAACTGCAGCGCCATCTGGGCGTCCCAATCCTCTTGGAAATTCTATGAACACCTTTTTATTACTGACTTGACCGCTTTCCATATCGTAATCGAATGTATAAACAATGTGATTGGGTGTGTCTGAGTAATACATTGTCTTGCCGTCTGGAGAAAATGCAAGACCATTTGATGTCCATGCAGATTGATCCAACAGGGTGTTTCTACCATTTGAGAACTGATGCAGAGCGCCTTTAAAAGCGTCTTTAGGGGAATACATTGTCCCTGCTAAAAAGCGACCATTGAAATCACATCGACCATCATTGAATCGTGTGGTTTTCTGATCGTAATCAGCGGCCCAGTATAATGAAAGACGGCCCGTAAAATTAACCGAGGTATAAACGCCTGAACGGAATGCGGCAATAAACCCACCGGATTCTGTCAATGAAAAACAGCCAATTTCTTCATCGAACTGACGTGTTTCTAACGTTTCTGTTGTTAGGTTGAAGCGGCAAAGTTGATAGGAGTCAATATCAACGAAATACAGCGAATTGGTTTTTTCATCCCATCGTGGGCATTCAGCCAATTTTGCTTGTATATCAACCAAACAGTGTATATTCGACATGAAATCTCCGTAAAAGCATTAAATTAGTTCGTATAAGGTAATAGTGCTTCTGATTGATCCTATTGTAAATACTTGGGCTTGGCTTTGTATTGAATATGGTAGTGCAAATGGCTTTTTCCTATTCTTTATCTGATTGAGCCTGCTGTAAAGAAATGCTATTTTGTCATTGTTCTGACTGAATTTTGATCTATTGCTAGTGTATCCGGTTTTTATTATCAATATGAGTTGGCAAGTCTTTTGCTTTAGGTCCTTAGTACAGTTGGCTACTTGTTTGTAATTTGAGTGAATAGGCTTAAGTCGCCAAGCTATTAACTATAAGAAAACAGGCTAATACGGAAGGCAATTATGGTGAGCATACGTAGAAAAAAGAAAGCCATTAGCAAAGTTGTAAAACTACTGAATTTAGCAACTTCTTCTAATTCAAGTGAGTCGAAGATGGCCCTGCGTCATGCAGAGTCTGTCGCCCATCAAAATGACTTGAAAATGCATGAAATACCACAGTCGATGTTATGTGATATCAAAACGCTCTATAAGGTTAACTGGAGCAGTCATCGTCGAATGTTTTCTACTGAAGAACAAGTGAAACCGCAATCTCAGGAGCCTTTATCTTCTCGACGATTTAGTGAAAAGCCAGTTGACCCAAATAAGGCATATGCGAACAGTAAAACGATATTGGATGATATTGACTCTTCTGATACATGCGCTTCTGTTGAGGATGTTTCTGAGGCAGTAGTGGAAGCCAATGAGTCATTTGAAAAATCAGAATGTACGGAAAAAGAAAATTGCCGTCCAAGTTCAATGTTTAAGACACCTGAGGATAGTAGGTCATCTATGAATTTCGCGGCAGACAATGTTATTAATGCGGCAAACGCTTTCCGCCCAGATACCGTCGCTTTTACAGATCGTCTTCGTGGGCAATATGCGTCGAGTAATCCAGATATGCCATTTGAAGACGATAAATATTGGAACAAAATACACGAACAATTGGTTAATTTTGATGAGGCGGGTGTTCAATCTAAATTGGATGCAATTGCGTTACAGCAATCGTTAGCGGAAGAGTCTTTAAAGCAAAAGCGCAATGAACGTTTGCTTTCAGAGCAAGAAGAGCAAGCAGAGCGTAGTGAACGAGCTAAAATTGAACGTGGTTTTGAAGAAGCCATTGAAAAAGCGTTTCAATTAAGAGCTCAAGCTTATGAAGCCTGGGAAAAGCGCCGAGCTGAAATTCGAATGCATTGCTTGAGAGCGGAGCGAGATGCACTATCAGGCTTTGAAGAGTTAGTTGAAGACTATGATAAAATTACATCAGATTATCAAAGGCATGTGCAATTAAAAGAAGAGTATCGTGCAGCTAAAATAATGCACGAATTACGAAAACATCTTGCCAGCTCGGTGAAAAAAGGCAATGAAGGACGAGCTTCATTCGATGCCGTTGTGCAAATTATGGAAGAAAATGATCTGTCCCTTCGCGATTTGGAATTCTCTGATATTAAAAACAAAAGCTTGTTTATCAAGTTGCTTGAGAGAGAGACTGCGAAAATTGAGGATATCGATTCTAGAGAGTGCTATACGGATGATATGCTGACGAAGTTCTTAACTTCAACAGTCGGTACTAAGCGAACTAATAAAGTGGTTAACCCATTACTGCAAATTGAAGAGCTGCTTGCTGATGCAAGTAAAAGTGGTCAATTTGAAGCTCAGAAAAGCTTAGATCAAGTATTCCATTTAATGTCATCTAATGGCATCAGTATTAAGGATGTGAATTTAGCGGTTATTACGAAGTACTCTATCTTTGTACGACTGTTGAACTGGGAGTCAGAGCAGATTTCGTCAATAGAAGATCGTGAGCGATTTACTGCGGGTGTACTTGAAGATTACGTGTCTTTAACTATTGATGCTGCTGATCCAAAACAGACTGCGAGCAAGAAGACAGTGTAATCGAGACTCGTATTTGCATTTGATTACTAGATAAAGAGGTAGAAATAAAGGAAGCAAAAAAAACCAGCAATGTGCTGGTTTTTTTGCTTTGAAGAACGGTTTAAGCGGTGCTTATTTTCCACGGCTCCAACGATGAAACTTCTCTACATAAGACAGTACTTTGTGTGGGATGTGCGCTCTTTTCCACTCACCTGCAGCGTATTTGTTTGCTTCTGCCATGGTTGGGTAAATATGGATAGTACCCAGTACTTTATTTAACCCAAGGTTGTATTTCATTGCTTGTACGTATTCAGCAATCAAATCGCCTGCATGACTACCGACAATCGTAACACCCAGTATTCTATCTTTACCTGGTACGGTTAATACTTTAACAAACCCTGCTGTATTTCGATCAGCAATGGCTCTGTCTAGCTCTTCAATTTCAAACTTGACCACTTCATAAGGAATGTCCTGAGCCTTAGCTTCATCTTCGCTTAAGCCAACACGTGCAACCTCAGGGTCGGTAAAGGTCGCCCAAGGAATAACTCGATAATCTACGGTAAACTGCTTAAATTTTCCGAACAAAGCGTTGACGGCTGCAAACCAAGCTTGATGGGCTGCTGTATGAGTAAATTGATAAGAGCCAATGACATCACCAACACCATAGATATTAGGTATGTTGGTTCTTAAGTAGTCGTCCACAACCAATGCCCCGCGTTCATTGATTTCTACGCCAATTTCTTCTAAACCAATGCCACGAACATTAGGTGTACGACCTACGGCAATTAATAAAGTATCGAATGGCACTAATACTTCACCGCTTTCATGGGCGCAGCGTAAGAACTGTTTATCGTCTTTTAAAATGACTTCCTCGGCAGCGTGGCCTGTTAACAGTTGAACGCCTTCATTGATGAAATTATCAGACACCCATTTTGCAGCATCTTCATCTTCACGAGGCATGATGCGAGCCCCTCTTTCGATTTGAGTAACTTGTGCGCCCAGTCTTGCGAACGATTGAGTTAATTCACTGCCTATTGGGCCACCACCTAGCACGATGAGTCGACCTGGGTTTTCAGTCAGGTTCCAAATTGTGTCGCTCGTGTGATAAGTAACTTGGTCTAATCCTTTGATATTAGGGATAAAAGGCCTTGCTCCAGTTGCGATGACAATGTTTTTCGTGGTTAATATTTTTCCATCAACTTCGATTTCATACGGTGAGATGACACGAGCGTCACCTGTTATACAGTCAACGCCTAGGTCTGTGTATCGCTCAATGGAGTCATGTGGTTCAACGTCTTTGATGACGTTGTGAACGCCTTGGAAAACGGCTTTAAAGTCAACTTCTGGTTCAACATCTGTAATGCCGAGTTTGGATGCGTTACGCATGTCGTGAGCAGTATGTGCTGCACGAATTAATGCTTTACTTGGAACACATCCTGTATTTAAACAATCGCCACCCATTTTGTGACGTTCAATAAGACCTACTTTCGCTTTTACTGCCGCAGCAATGTAAGAGCTGACTAGGCCACCAGCTCCTGCGCCAATAACCAGCATGTTGTAATCGAAAGATTGAGGTTTTTTAAATTGTTTTAAGCTCTTCTGTGATTTGATCATATCTATTATCTTCTTCGCAATGATTGGGAAAACGCCGAGTAAGACGAAAGAAAGAATCAAGCCCGGAGATAAGATACCTTTCAAACTGTCAATTTGAGCAAGTTGAGTACCTGCATTTACGAAAACACCAGTTCCTGCCACCATACCAAGTTGGCTTACCCAATAAAAGCGCCATGTTTTGATAGGTGTTAAACCCATTAGTAAGTTAATAAGAAAAAATGGAAATGCAGGAACAAGGCGCAGAGTGAATAAGTACAGCGCGCCGTCTTTTTCCATACCTTTATTAAATGCTTTTAAATTCTGCCCAAATTTGGCTTGTACCGATTCTTTAAATAAGTAACGAGAAACTAAGAAGGCGATGGTTGCACCTAGTGAACTTGCAAAAGAAGCAATGAGTAAACCTTGAATAAGCCCAAATAAAGCACCAGATGCAAGGGTTAATATCACCGCTCCTGGTAAAGAAAGTGCCGTAATAAATACATAACTTATAAAAAACACACCTGTCACAAGGACGGGTTGCTCTGCTCTTAACTCCGCAAAAGAGGATTGTTGTTCTTTTAGATAAGAGAGGCTTAAAAAGGTATGTAAGTCGTATGCAAAAAATAGTGCAACGGTGATAGCTACAATGCCAATAATAATTACTTTAGATGCTTTCATGGATATTCTCCATTGAGCGACCGCTGTTTAGTGGGTGTTTTTTGATCATGATAGTTATTTCTTCTATTAATTTTGTTTGTGATGACTATGACAGAATTTGCAAAAATTAGTTCAGTACGTTGTTAAAAAAAGTTATAGGAACGATATTTTGTTTAATTTTGTTTGATTATTGTTCTTTATTGAAAAAAAACGACAAATTAAGTTGAATTTTTATCAACTAGGCCATAAGTTTCAAGTACGTCAAGCAAAAAAAGAGAGGTAAGGGGCAGATTTGAATATCGTTTTGTAAATTGAATAAGGAATAATTATTTATGTACACTCTTAATATTAGTGGTCATCATGTAAAATCTGGAGATGATATACAAGAATTGGTAAAGGAGAAAATGGATCATCTTCAGCGAATAAATAATCAGATCACTACGATCAATGTTATTTTGAATTCTGAAAAACACGCAACAAATGACGTGATAGCAGAAGCCAGTGTTCACATTCCTGGCCACGATTTATTTGCTACTGCAAGAACAGATAAGCAACTATCAACTGCACTTGACATGCTAGTAAGTAAACTGGAAAAGCAGTTGATAAAACATAAAGCTCGTCATCCATCTGGACGAGTTCATCATATTAACGCTCAAGACGTTGAGAGCTCAGTTGAGAAGGAGTATCAGGCAGAGTTCAATGAATTAGTCGAGCGTGAGGTAATTAGCTAAGCCTTCTATATAAAGTAAGGCTCTTTTTTATGAGCCTTGCCATTTAAACACGCCTTCACACATCAAAACATTTGGCTTTTTTAGAAAGCAGCTTAGCAATACAATCTATATTCTGTTTACTCTCTTTCTCATTGTGCTTTTTGTTGCTTTATTTACCATGAGATAAAAAATCGAGAATTCTATCTTTTTCCCACATAGCATCTTTTTGACCCAGTTCAATTAATTCTTGGCAATACTCTGGCGTGAATAGTAAATAGCTTGCCGCAGAGTTGCCGGATTGGTCTTGGTTATTACCTGTTATGCTTAACAAAAAACGAATGCTTTTTGGCAGTGTATTAAGGTATTTTGCTGCTATTTGATCAATCGCTTTAGAAGGGGAAATGATCAGGGATTCAATGTGCTTGGCTTTTGGAATGATAATGTCTTCAGGGACATAAGATAAAATTGAGTTAATGTACTCTAGTTGTTGTATGTCTCCTTCAAGGTTATCGATAAATGCACTGTTTAATAATTGACCTGTGATATGTCCCATTGAAGGGGAATTAGGCATTTTAGGTGTGTCAGTCCAGGACTTGGGGTTCTGATTACCACTGACGCCAATAATCATAATTTTATTTGCCCCTAGTTGAATCGCTGGGCTGATTGGCGATCGTTGTCTCATAGCTCCGTCGCCATAGAAGTGTTCTTCGATTTTTTGTGCTGGAAATAGTGTAGGGATTGCGCTTGAGGCAAGTAAGTGTGAAAAGTTAATTTTTGATGACTGACCACTACGACGAAACCCCGACCAATTTCCTAGGTCTTGATTCCCTTCAAAAAACGTGGTGGTTTCACCTGTCGTGTAATTCATGCATGTGACAGCAAGAGCAATGAGCTCTTTTTGATCTATTGCGTTGGGAATTTGATGTAATGGCAAAAATCTCTTTAATAGTTTTTCTAGGGGGGCATTATTGAGTAACGACACAATCCGATCGTGATCATTTTTGTTTTGTATGATAGAGGAAACGACTTTGGATGCAGATGAAAATAAAGCTGAGCTTTTGGTTTCATAAACCTGATCTGGTGTTAGGTGTCGCCACACATAGTTAAGGCGAGTCACGGCTTTGTTGAAGTTGTGTGAATGAGTTGCCAGCATGGATGCGTTTAGTGCTCCTGCTGACGTGCCGCACAGAATCGGAAAAGGCAGTTTAGAGTCTTTAGGCAACATTTTTCCGATTGCAGATAATACGCCAACTTGATAGGCCGCTCGAGCCCCACCACCGGATAAAATTAACGCATGTGTATCTGTTGGCATAGGAGGTTTAACTTTCTTCTTGGTAAACATGCAGATCCTTATTTTTCTACTAGTTACTAAATATAGTTGTTTATTTACTGGCTATAAACGTGATTTTATTGATATAACTATAAGTAATGGTATCTTGATTAATTATATTTTATTAAACAATGTTTTTTGGCTAGATGTGTATGAATTACATCAAAATAAGAAGAGAACTATAAATGCAGAAAAAATCTGTTGTTATCAGTGGCGTCGGCTTGTGGACACCACCTTACACTGTGAGTAATGAAGAGTTAGTAGACAGCTATAACGCGTGGGCAGAGCAATATAATACTAAAAATGCAGAACAAATTCACAATGGAGAGATGGAGGCAAAGCCTTTCTCAAGTGCTGAATTTATTGCCAAAGCGTCTGGTATCAAAAATCGTTATGCCTACGTGAAAGAAGGTATTTTAGACATTAATCGCATGCGCCCTAAACTGTCTGTTCGTAAAGATGAGGAATTGTCTCACCAAGCTGAAATGGCGATGCATGCCGCTAAGAAAGCATTATCAGAAGCTAATAAGGTTTCTACCGATATTGATATGGTCATTGTTGCTTGTGCGTATACGCAAAGATCGTATCCAGCTATCGCCATTGAAGTGCAAGCTGCTCTTGATATACAAGGGCAAGCTTTTGACATGTTAGTGGCATGTTCGGCGGCCACGTTCGCCTTGCAAAGAGCCTATGATTCCGTCGCTTCTGGGAGTTGCCGCGCCGTTTTGGTGATTAATCCTGAACTGACGTCTCCTCAGGTAAATTATACGGATAGAGATTCCCACTTTATTTTTGGTGATGTTGCAACTGCCGTGGTGATTGAATCGTCAGAAACCTGTGTCTCGGCGCACAGTTACGATATTTTAGGAACTCAGTGCGTTACGTCCTACTCAAATAATATCCGTTCAAACTTTGGTTATACCAGTCGTGTTACAGATGAGAACCCTTATGAAGCAGATAAGTTGTTCCATCAAAATGGGCGTAAGGTATTTAAAGAGGTTTGCCCTATGGCTGCTAGCCACATAGAGGCGCATCTATCTACGCTGGGAATCAGTATTAATCAATTGCGCCGCTGGTGGTTGCATCAAGCCAATATTAATATGAACCTTTTGATCAGTAAAAGGCTATTGGGACGAGATGCGACTTTAGATGAAGCGCCAATTGTATTAGACCGTTTTGCAAATACAGCATCAGCTGGCTCTATCATTGCTTTTTCTGAGCATCATAAAGATTTGGAGGAAGGTGATTTAGGCGTTATTTGCTCTTTTGGTGCAGGTTATTCCATTGGTAGTATCGTGCTTCAAAAACGTGATGTAAACGCGTAATGAGTAGCGTACAGGCCCTATTAATTAGGAAAATAAGTGAAGCAGGTGTGTTAACGCATTGAATGTCATATCAATATGATGGAGTATTGATAACGCAACTTAACAGATAAGGGATAATTCTATGGCGCTTCATCCACAAGCTGGTAAACCGTGTTCTCATGATAAATTAGTGAACCTCCCAGCGCTTATTGCCGCATATTACGTAAAAACGCCTGATATTAAGCAATACCCTAACCAAAAGGTAAGTTTTGGAACGTCAGGTCATCGAGGCAGTGCTCTGCACACCAGTTTCAATGAACACCATATTTTGGCTATTTGCCAAGCAATTGCAGAATACAGAAAAACCATTGGCGTCGATGGACCGCTTTATTTAGGTAAAGATACTCATGGTTTGTCTGAGCCCGCATACCAAACAGCGATTCAAGTGTTGACTGCAAATGGTGTTCGTATCAGAGTGCCTCTTGATAATGGATATACACCAACACCAGTCATTTCTCATGCCATCCTTACTCATAATACCAGCCAGCAAGATGTGTCTGATGGCATTGTCATCACGCCTTCACACAATCCTCCAGAAGACGGTGGAATAAAATATAACCCTCCAAAAGGGGGGCCTGCAGAAACCGATGCGACGAATTGGATAGCGAATCGAGCCAATGAATTATTGCTTGGTGAATTGCAAGATGTAAAAAGTCAATCTGTTTCCGTTGCTGAGGCGTCCAATTTATTAGAACCATTTGATTATATCGAACATTATGTTTCTCAATTGGACAGTGTTATCGATATGCCTGCGATAGCTAAAGCAGGTATTAAAATTGGAGTTGATCCAATGGGAGGATCTGGAATTCATTTCTGGAAGCCCATTGCAGATCGCTATGGGTTAGACATTACGGTTGTAAATACTAAGGTTGATGCGACATTTAGCTTTATGCCGTTGGATAAAGACGGGCGTATTCGGATGGATTGTTCTTCTGAATATGCTATGCAAAACCTCTTAATTTTGAAAGATCAGTTTGATATATCCGTTAGTAATGATCCTGATTTTGATCGTCATGGTATTGTCTGTGCTTCATCTGGATTGATGAATCCTAATGCGTACCTCGCAGTTGCCATTGAATACTTAGCAACACATAGACCGCAATGGAGTGAGGATACTCAATTTGGTAAAACGTTAGTATCCAGTGCCATTATTGACCGTGTGGTAGCGGGCTTAGATCGGAACTTGTGCGAAGTCCCCGTTGGTTTTAAATGGTATGTTGACGGTTTGTATTCTGGCACGATGGGATTCGGTGGCGAAGAAAGTGCAGGTGCTTCTTTCTTGAGGAAGGATGGCTCAGTGTGGACAACGGATAAAGACGGTTTTATCCTTGCGTTATTAGCGGCGGAAATTCTAGCAGTGACAGGAAAAGACCCGCAGCAGCTTTATAATGAGCAAGTGGAAAAATATGGACATCCTTACTATAAGCGTATTGATGTACCCACAACACCAGAGCATAAAGCTCTGTTGTCCAGTTTGAGTGCAAGCTCTGTTTCTGGGGATGTGTTAGCGGGTGATGTCATTACTCGTATTTTAACCGAAGCGCCAGGAAATGGTGCTGTAATCGGTGGACTTAAAGTAGAGACGAAAAATGGCTGGTTTGCTGCTAGACCATCTGGCACTGAGAACGTTTATAAGATTTATTTGGAAAGCTTTGTGTCTCTTGAGCATCTTGATGCGTTGGAAAACGATGCTAAAACCTTGGTAAATAATGCATTGTGTTAAATAGTTAGCGGTCATTTAAGTGCTTAAGAAGGTGTTCACGTCACACATCAAGGAATATGTGACGCAACATGCGATGCTAAAGAAGTCGATGCAAAATTCTCTATACTTCATTTAAGCGGCTCAGCCACTTGGTTGCATTAAAGCCAAGTTCAGATGATAGTTTCTGAGCTTGGCTTTTTAATTGCTTTTCTGTTTGATTCTGGAACGATTTACTAGCAAGGATGACCCAGTTACCGCACCCCGTATCAAGGGCTCTTACGTCTAAAAAATACGTTCGTAGAGATTCAATGAGTTCTGGGTGATTGGTATGTTCTGACCAGCAATTAAGAGCTAACCAACCGTCATCTTTGATGTGTTTATCGCATTGCTCTATGAATTTTTGTTGCAGTACTGATTCATCCATTCCCTTCGTGTTATATATATCAGTGAAGAGGATATCGACTTTTTTCTGATCTTTCCGTTCTAAATATTGATTGGCATTTTGCCGGATAATCTGAATTTTTTTTCCTTTAGGCAGTCGAAAAAAACGTTCAGCGATATCAATAACACTTTGGCGTAGCTCAACAGCGGTTATATTTATACCTGGTATATGATGGTGCAGGGTGGTTAATAAACAACCACCGCCTAGTCCTAAAATAGCAACGCGCTTAGGCTGTTTGAAGAGTAATGCAAGCATCATTGCTTGGGTGTATTCGTGTTGTAATACATAGGGTGTTGCGGTGCACTGTTTGCTTTGTTCATCTCCTTTGACAAAGGACAAAATGCGGTGTTTACCATCGTCAAGAACATTTATGTTGCCGTATTCATCGTCGCAGCTGTAGAGAATGTTGGAATGGGTCATGTGAACTCATGTGTCGGTTTAAAATAAAAAACGCAGGTGACTTGTGTCAGTTAATTCAGTGTGTAGCCTGCGTTTTTGAAAAGGAAATGAATGGTTATTCCTGTTGGGATTGGGCAGTACGTATGTGTTTCAATAGGGCTTGAGCAGGGTGAGGTAAGTGAATGTTGTCCATTCGCTTAACTTGGCTGCGGCAAGAGTACCCCGTGGCTAATAACTTTGGTTGTAATTGATGGTCTTGGACTTTGCTCTTCCAAGAGAGTTGGTATATGTCTCCTGATGTTTGTTGGTTTTGGGTCTCGTGACCATAAGTTCCAGACATGCCACAACAACCGACTTGTTCAATATTTAAATTCAAATCGAGGTGGTTAAACACAGTGACCCAATTATTTATAGAGGGTGCCGCATTGGTTTTTTCCGTGCAGTGAGCCATTAAATGATAGGTTTCGTTGTTGAATGACAAATCTTGCTTTTCTAAATGAGCGGTTTGCTTTGATAGCCATTCTTGCAGAAGCTGTATTTCAGGGATCGAGCGAGAATCTCCAAAGGCCTTTTTGTATTCAGAGCGATAGGCTAATGTCATAGACGGTTCAATTCCGATGAAAGGCAGCCCATAAAAAGATAGGTTTTGCAGCATATCTAAATTTTTTCCTGCCGCACGATTAAACGCTTTCAAAAAGCCATGAACATGTAATGGTTTACCATTTGGCATATAGGGTGCTAAATAAGCTTGAAAGCCGAGCCGATTTAGCATCTCCATTGTGTCTAATAACAGCTCGGTTTCAAAAAAACTGGTAAAAGCATCTTGTACGACGATAACGGCACGTCGTCTGTCTCTTGGGTTAAGCGATTCAAGTGCCATGGGAGTCGCTAAGCGAATTCCACGACGTGACATTTCTTTTTTGAGATTGATTTTGCTTAAGCTTGGCGTGTCCGTTAACCCCATGTATTTGCTGGTTAAGTGATTAAACCATTGCCTTTCAACAATCCAATTATAGGGCGATGGCATAATGGAAAGTGTTGGCATCATAAATTCAAGTGAGCCAACGAAATGGTCTTTTACAGGGCGAAGGTAGCGGCCGTAGTAAATTTCTAAAAATTTAGAGCGAAATTCTGGTACGTCTACTTTGATTGGGCATTGTCCAACACAGGATTTACAGGCTAAGCACCCCATCATGGATTCATGAACTTCATTAGAGAAGTCGTATTCGCCTCTTTTCTTGGCAATTGTATTGCGGAGCTTCGGGAAGAAAGCCGTTAAAAAGTGGCTGTGTCTTACGTCTTTTGTTGCTTGTTCCGTGTTTACACCTTTTTCACTCATACCACGAACCCATTCACGTATTAACGAGGCCCTGCCTTTTGGTGAATGGCGTCTGTCTCGGGTGCCTTTCCAAGAAGGGCACATCGCATCGTTTGGATCAAAGTTGTAACATGCGCCATTGCCATTGCAATACATGCCTTCTTTAAATTGTTCTCGATTTTGTAGAGGGATTTGGCGGTCAAATTGACCTCTCATAGGGACTTCATCGATTCTGAGAAGTTCAACGCCTAATTCAAATGGTGTGGCGATTTTTCCCGGATTAAGTTGGTTATATGGATCAAATGCGGCTTTTATTTGTTGTATTACAGGGTATAAATCACCAAAAAATGCAGGCGAATACTCAGAGCGAACGCCTTTCCCATGCTCACCCCAAAGTAAGCCATTGTACTTTTGCGTTAGTGCAACCACTTTGTCAGTGATTTCACGGATAAGTGGCTCTTGAGTTTCGTCTTTTAAGTCAATAGCTGGGCGAACATGCAATACACCAGCATCTACGTGACCGAACATGCCGTATTGTACATTGTAGCTGTCTAACACCTCGCGAAATTCCATAATGAAATCAGCAAGGTTTTCTGGAGGGACGGCAGTGTCTTCAACAAATGGAATAGGGCGCTTCTCTCCAGAGACATTGCCTAATAGACCAACGGATTTCTTACGCATCCCCCAAATTTTATTAACGTTGGCATGACCGTTTGCAATGGTATATCCCAGCGTGCTGGCATCTTCTGCGGTGAGTGTATCTAATTTGTCTGTCAGATTTTTGATACGTGCATTCAGTGTGGCTTCATCGTTGTCGGTATATTCAACTAGGTTGATGCCTTGAATGTCTTCTCCTTCGATATGTGGGAAAAAGTCCGCGACGCTTCCCCAAATAATATCGCTTTTCGCTAACCCTAATACTCTCGAATCGACCGTTTCAATAGACGTTGGTTTAACTTCCAATAATTCTTTGGCTTGACGTAAAGAGGCTTCAAAGCTGTTATAACGAATGTTAACCAACGCGGCGAATGTAGGTATTTTTAAAAGGTTAACTTTGGCTTCGACAATAAACCCAAGTGTTCCTTCAGAACCACAAAGAACCGAGTTTAGGTCAAATAAACCTTCGTCAGTTCGTATATGGGCCAGATCGTAGCCTGTCAGGCAGCGGTTTAATTCAGGGAAAGTGTCTTTGATTTGTTTCTGGTTGTTTGCAAAAGCGTTATTTACTGTTTGATGAACGATGCCTGCATAATTACTTTCTTGAATAAGGATCTCTAACTTGTCATCGGATATTGGTGCGGTGTCCAGCGTTGTACCATCGAGTAATACGGTTTTCAGTTCGAGGACGTGGTCGCGTGTTTTGCCGTACATCACCGAGCCTTGACCGCTTGCGTCAGTATTAATCATGCCGCCTATCGTGGCGCGGTTACTGGTCGATAGTTCTGGTGCAAAAAAGAGTCCTTTTTCTTTAGCGGCTTTGTTTAGTTGGTCTTTTACGACGCCTGTTTGGACTCGGGCCCAGCCTTCTTCAACATTGATTTCTAGAATTTGATTCATGTGTTTAGACAGGTCAACAATAAGCCCATCTGATAATGATTGTCCGTTGGTACCTGTACCACCGCCTCTTGGGCTTAAAACAATGTCGTGAAATTCTTTTTGATTCGCAAGTTTTACTAGTGCTTGGATGTCTTCTATGGATTTTGGGTAGATAACACCTTGAGGCAATACTTGATAAATAGAGTTGTCAGTCGATAAAACAACACGATTGGCGTAATCAGGGTTTGTATCGCCAGAAAATTCTGAAGCCTTCAGGTTCTCAATAAAGTTGAGGTATTTTGCCTGAACGGGCGAGACTTCAGTTAACTTTGGAATCATTCTATTTCTCCAGATGAATTATCGCGAACGATTTTATCAAAAAGTGTCTATAAAAAGGGATATTTTTCACAGGAAAATTAAGAATGAAGTGACAATCTATCTGCGTAGGAAAAGAAGCATTACTGCGTGCCTCTTATATTGAGAGGTTTGGTCTGCGTACGTTCTACGTTGCTTTTATGCTATTGTGCCACGTTAGTGGCGAGTAAAAAGTAAGAGGTTATTTGGTGTCTTTGTTTCAAACAATTATTCTACCTAAAGCATTGTCTGATGCCGGTTATCAATTAACCATCTACCGTGGTGATTTAGAACATCAAGGAGCCCCTGGAAATAAGTGGCATAAACTAAAATACAATATCGAAAAGGCGCAATCCTTAAATGCAAAGTGTATTGCCAGTTTTGGAGGACCGTTTTCGAATCACTTGCACGCCTTAGGAAATATTTGCTCGGCTTATGATATGCAGGCCGTTGCGGTAGTTCGTGGCGAGTTACAGCCTAGTTTAACGCCAACGCTAAAGGATTTTGTTTCGCAAGGTGGTTTGCTGTGGCCTAGTTCAAGAAGTGATTATCGTAAGGAAATGGAGTCTAACGTGCGTCAAGATATAGACTGTTTTATTGATGGGTGTTATTGGATCCCAGAAGGCGGGTCGAACAGTTTGGGTGTGCAGGGTTGTTTAAACTGGTCGAAAACCATTTATGAAGAAGGAGGGTATGCCTTCCCTCGTTGGGTGATAAGTGCTGGAACCGGAACAACATCTGCGGGCTTTTTGGCAAATCAATCTATTTCACATTTATGTGTTATCCCCGCTATCAAAGGTGGTGAAGGGTTAGAGGAAGGCATTGTTAGGGATGCAAAAAAAGTCGAACAAGCAACCGAAAGTGATCGACTTACTATGAAAACTCATTACCATTGCGGTGGTTATGCAAAGCTGCCGAATACGTTGCGTGTTTTCTTGGATGAATTCTCTCTTTTGAATCCTTCCATACAATTAGATCCTGTTTATACGGTGAAAGTGCTATTTGGTATTGTAATGGAAATGTCTAACTCTGATTGGCCTTTGGAAAAGACGTTGCTCATTCATACTGGAGGTATTCAAGGTTGGAGAGGTTATATTTAAGCATTCAGGTATTTTTCTAACAATGCTTTCATACATAAAATGTTGTGAATTCAAGCGATTGCATAGCGATATCCATTAGGAACATGTTAAAGTTCTTTAATATGGTGCGCTCTTTTAGTAGGGTGCCGCTGGCTTTATACGTTAATTGATTATAAGAAGAGTAATGCAGATGGGACATTTTAAACGTGTCGGGATTATCGCAAGATTGGATAAGCCTAAAATCTTAGATACTGTTAAAAAATTATTAGAATATCTGCAAGGAAAAGGCAAAGAGCCCGTTTTAGAAGAAGATTTAGCATCTATGTTACCAGGCGTAAAGGTAGATACAGCGCCACTAAAGCAGCTTGGTAATCAATGTGACATGGCGATGGTAGTAGGTGGTGATGGCAGCTTTTTAGGCGCTGCTCGCGCCATTTGTGATTTTGATATTCCTGTTTTAGGTATTAACCGCGGCACGTTAGGTTTTCTCACTGATATATCCCCTCATGCTCTTGCAGAAGAGCTGGACTCAATTTTTGCAGGTGCGTTCTTCGAAGAAAAGCGTTTTATGATTGAAGCAAAGATAAAACGCAAGAATCGCCCAAGTGGAGATGGTGTCGCATTAAACGATTTGGTTTTGCATCCAGGTAAATCGGCGAGGATGATTCGTTTTGACCTTTTTATTGATGATCAATTTGTTATGAATCAAAAATCTGATGGTTTGATTGTCGCAACGCCGACAGGCTCAACCGCTTATGCGCTTTCCGCTGGTGGTCCCATTATGTTGCCAAAATTAGAGGCGTTGGTTCTTGTGCCGATGCACCCGCATACACTGAGTAATCGTCCAATTGTTATTGATGCGGATGCGCGTATTCGTATTGTCGTATGTGAATCTAACTTAACGTACCCAAGTGTGAGTTGTGACGGTCAGCTGCATATTACAGCAGCGCCTGGAGATGAAATACACATTCATCGTAAAGCGGGTGGTATTCGATTGATTCACCCAAAAAACCATGATTTTTATGATGTTTGTAGAAGTAAGTTAGGGTGGCAAACAGGCTACTCGTCGTAAGTTTTCTACTCAAGCGCTTTAGATGACGCTATGACTATAATCACTGCGCTAAGCGATCTTTTTAATCCTAATTTGTCAAATAAAATAGGTATTTAGATAAACATGCACTTAATGTATCGGTTTCTTGAAAATCAAAAGCCAGAAGACTTAAGTCGTGCTTTATGGCGGCATAAGGTTGGTCATCGTATTGTATCTAATAATGGTAACCTTGAATTATGGTTAGTTGATGATAACGATGCGCTGGTTGCAGAACAACTGATACGTTCTTTTGAATTAGGCATGGAAGAGCTAGCAACGTCGCAAAATAAAGAAGCGCCAGAGGCGAATTTTCCAAACACGACGTCCCCGACTCGGTCGTTTACTATAGCGTCTTTATGGCTTTTATTTAAACTCTATCCTATTGTATTCAGCACTGTCGTAATAACTCTATGTGTTTGTTTGATAACTCAACTGGGCGACAACTATGTTTTCTTAGGCTGGTTTACCATTACGCCTCTGATTATTGAAAATAACTACTTATACAGTAAGCCTCTTTCTGAAATGAATGAATCTCATGCTTATTGGCGTTTATTAACCCCCGTTTTTTTGCACTTCAGTATTATGCATTTGGTTTTCAATCTACTTTGGATTTGGGAAATCGGTCGTAAGTTAGAAAAACTAATAGGTTCTATTTTGTGGTCTGTCGGTTTTATTATCATTGGGGTTGCAAGCAATATTTTTCAGTACTGGGATACTCAATCACCGTTATTTGGTGGGCTTTCCGGAGTAGTTTATGGATGCATTGGCTTTGCTTGGGTAATAGTATATGTGAACCCAAATTGGCCTTCTTTAATAAATAAAGGCTTAATGGTGTTTTTTCTTGTGTGGTTAGGTATTGGATATACGGATATTCCTGAGTCACTAGGGCTTGGGAATATGGCAAATACAGCCCATTTAGTGGGGTTGGTGAGTGGTTCATTGTTGGCTGTTGTATACGGTTTGTTAAGTAAAAACAGAACGAGAAGAGCTTAGCGAAAGTTAAAAAGAGTGAGTGAAATAGACAAGTCGCTCAATGAGTAGAGCATAAGAGATAAAGTTATGAATTTTAACGATATGATTAATAATCTAACCCCTGAAGTTTATGGGCGCTTGAAACAAGCTGTTGAATTAGGCAAATGGCCTAATGGTATTCGCCTTACGTCAGAACAGACTGAGCTGTGTTTGCAAGCCATCATCGCGTATGACTTTTCAAACAAAGAAGAGGATCAGCGAGTGGGTTTCATCGATCGAAATGCTCATAAAGGTTGCAGCTCTAAAGAAGACACGCTGGAGCATGAGACCGTTAAATGGGTAGACAACTCTGCGCAGGTGAAGCATTGATGTTACAAGGTTCGTTGCGCAAAATGCCGGCACAGGTTGTTGATGGTAATGTCGAATACACGTTGAAAATAGGCGATAATTTATTGCCGCTGAATTCATTATTGGGCAAAAAAGTCTCGCTTGAATTCAGTGGCGCGATTGAATGCACTCATTGTGGAAAAGTGACAAAAAAATCGTTTGGCCAAGGCTTTTGTTATGCTTGTTTCTCAAGGTTGGCCATGTGCGATGTATGTATTATGAGCCCAGAGAAATGTCACTATCATTTAGGTACATGTCGTGAGCCTGAATGGGCTGAAAAATACTGTATGCAAAGCCATTATGTGTATCTATCCAATTCTTCCGCTTTAAAAGTGGGTATAACCCGAGGTGATCAGTTACCGACACGTTGGCTGGATCAAGGTGCGACACAAGGTCGAGCCATTTTTAGTGTGTCTAACCGCCGTTTATCTGGTCTGGTAGAAACACTTTTTAAAGAGGTGGTTGCAGATAAAACAAATTGGCGGACAATGCTTAAAGGGCCTTCCCCTGAAATGGATTTAGAGGTTCAGCAAGAGCGTCTCATCGGACAAATTTACGAAAGTTTGGATGCTTTGCAAAATGAATTTGGACTGCAAGCCATCGTAGATCTTTCGGATCATAACGAAACACATCATTTCACTTACCCTGTTATTGAGTACCCTACGAAAGTTGTTAGCATCAATGCAGAGAAAACGCCTCTGGTTGAAGGGGCATTGTTAGGCATTAAAGGGCAATATTGGATATTAGATACGGGGGTTATTAATATTCGTAAATACACTGGGTATCAAGCAAAGTTTATTGTATAGGGCACACATACTATGAAAGACGGTCAACCTTCAGCTATTTATTTGAAAGACTATCAAGTTCCTGCATTTTTGATTGATAAGACAGAACTTGTCTTTGATTTGGATGAATCTGTTACTGTTGTTACCTCGCATTTACACATGCGTCGTAACCCTGAATCAAAGCATAAAACAGCGCCTTTAATATTGGATGGAGGAGAAGACGTTAAACTGATTGCGATTGCAATGGATCATTATCAGTTACCATCTGAAGAATACTGTTTAACTGATAATCAAATTATCATTACTGCAACAGCAGACGAATTTATTTTAACTTGTGAAACATTGATCGAGCCGCAAAATAATACGCGTCTTGAAGGGTTATATCGTTCATCGTCTATGTTTTGTACTCAGTGTGAAGCTGAAGGATTTCGCCATATAACTTATTATCTAGACCGTCCTGATGTAATGTCTGTTTTTACGACAACTATTATTGCTAATGCGGATGACTACCCAGTGTTATTGTCTAATGGTAACGAAGTTAGCCGTAGTGTAAATGAAGAAGGTAAAACCGTTGCCGTATGGCATGACCCCTTTCCAAAGCCGGCCTATTTGTTTGCTTTAGTTGCGGGTGATTTGAACGTTATTGAAGACCAGTTTGTGACTCAAAGTGGTCGTACTGTTGAGTTAAAAATCTTCACTGAAGCACACAACATCGACAAAGTTGATTATTCAATGGATGCGTTGAAACGTTCTATGAAATGGGATGAAGATAAATATGGCCGTGAGTATGATCTTGATATTTTTATGATTGTGGCTGTTGATGATTTCAATATGGGGGCGATGGAAAACAAAGGGTTGAATGTTTTTAATTCTTCTTGCTTGCTCGCTAGCCCTAAAACAACAACGGATGACGGTTATCAGCGCGTTGAAGCGGTTGTTGCTCATGAATACTTCCATAATTGGTCTGGTAATCGTGTTACTTGCCGTGATTGGTTCCAATTAAGTCTAAAAGAAGGTTTTACTGTATTCAGAGACCAGCAATTTTCATCGGATATGAATTCTCCGGTGGTGAAGCGAGTTGAAGATGTGTCTTTTCTAAAAACGGCACAGTTTGCTGAAGACGCGGGGCCAATGGCGCATCCAGTTAGACCTGCTTCGTTTATCGAAATTTCTAACTTTTACACACTTACGATTTATGAAAAAGGGTCTGAAATCGTGCGTATGATTCATACGATTTTAGGTGAAGAAATGTTCCGTAAAGGATCGGATTTGTATTTTGATCGTCATGATGGCCAAGCTGTCACGTGCGATAATTTTGTCCAAGCGATGCAGGACGCAAGTGGCATTAACTTGTCTCAATTTAAGCGTTGGTATTCCCAAGCCGGTACGCCAAGAGTGGAGGTGTCTGGTGAATACGATGACGTGGAAAAGACGTACCAATTAACCGTTAGCCAAATGACACCACCTACATCGAATCAACCAACAAAATTACCCTTGTTGATTCCTGTTCGTATGGGGTTGTTGGATAATGAGGGTAACGTACTCAATGCCGACCTAGATGGTGTGAATGCACAAGAGCATGTATTGCATTTAGATAAAGCCGAACAAGTGTTTAAATTTAAAAATGTAGCTTCTGCACCGATTCCGTCTTTGTTGAGAGGCTTTTCTGCACCTGTAAAGCTGTCTCATAACTATACGGTAGAGCAGTTGTTGTTATTGATGTCATCAGACAATGACGGTTTTAATCGATGGAGTGCGGCACAAGAGTTAGCAGTACGTGAACTGACGGCGTTAATTGAGCAAGTTAAGCTCGGTGAAACTCTTACTGTAGAGTCGCAACTTCTCGTCGGCTTTAAACGTGTGTTGTCAGACGAAACGTTAGATAAATCCATGGTTTCTCTTATTTTGACCTTGCCAAGCCAGGCTTACCTTTCTGAGCTTGCTACTGAAATTGATCCGCATGCGATTAAGGCGGCTAGGACACATCTGAAACGCTTGATTGGCTGTGCTCTTGAACAAAAATTTGCTGATTGCTACAGCCAGAATAATGCAAAAGTGGATTATTTGCCGACGGCGGATCAAATTGCACAACGTAAATTGAAGGCTGTGGCGCTTTCTTATTGGAATGAATCCGATTCAGTTACGGCAAGACGAGCGGTTATTGACCAGTTCAACGCGGCTGATAATATGACCGATCAGTTTTCTGCTTTATCCATCGCGGTTAATGTCGGGCATTCTGATTTTCAAGTAATGCTTGATGACTTTTATTCTCAATGGTCCCATGAAGCATTGGTTGTAAATAAATGGTTAATGTTAATTGCAGGGCAAGAAGCGGACAATGGGTTGGATCAAGTTCGTGGTCTGATGGAGCATGAAGCCTTTGATTTGAAAAATCCTAATAAGGTGCGAGCTGTGTTAGGTGGGTTGGGATCAAGTGTGAGTACGTTTCATGATACGTCTGGCTCGGGCTATGAGTTCTTGGCAGATCAAATTATTCTTTTGAATAAGCGTAATCCTCAGTTAGCATCAAGGTTGTGTACACCGTTAACCCGTTGGAAAAAAATGACGCCGAGTTTATCTGTATTAATGCAAAAACAACTTGAAAGAATTTTGTCAGAAGAATTATCTAAAGATGTCTTTGAGGTTGTATCGAAAAGTCTTGCTTAGTCTATAATAAAAGACAAGTGATGCTTGAAAAGCGTTAACTTATTTACAGTTAACGCTTTTTTCATGATTAAAGTATGTTTTTATGGATGGACTTTTGCAATGTATTTCATAATCTGTCATAAGAACATGAGTGTTATTTGATCTTGGCTTGGTATAAAGGGGCAAAAGATGGTTAGGTGGAAAACGCTGATAGGTACGATCGTCTTGGGTGTTGTAGTTTCTTCGTGTTCAACAACGCGTGAAGAACTGAAGGGCAGTACGCTTGAAGTAACGACGCCATCGTCTAATGAAGGATCCGTGATTGATGATCGCCCCTCAACTGAAAACGCAGTATTACAAAATAATCTTCAAAAAAACACATCTGAAATAGCGGCCTTACGTAAAAAAATCGCACTAAATGACGCAGAATTATCTAAATTAAACAAAAAACTGAATGATCAAGAAGATAAGCTAACTCGGCTTACGCTGCAAAATGCAGAGTCCAATGCAACTTTGTTGCAGTCTTTAGAGAATGAGAAAGCGATTCGAAGTAAGCTGGAAGAGCGCTATCTGTCATTAAAGCTAAAAAATAATGGGCTGCGTGAAGAGCTTGATACGTTAATGAGTGAAAATACGAAGTTAGCAAATAAGATCATAGCGTTAAAAGCGCAACCGGATAATATTAAATTAATTGAAAGTGACTGCTCAGCGATATCCACCCATGCAGAAGAGGGTGTTGCAAAAACATCGACGGTTGACGTTGTTAATGCAGTAGACGATGGTGGAGTAGAAAGTCATTCAGTTGATGTCGCCGCAGTAGATACGTCAACTGAAGGTTGTAATCTTGTTGAAGAGCTTTCTAGTGAGTACGAAAACGTTTTAAACCTTCAAGCATTAAACGATGAATACGCCCAAACTGTATTAGAGTTAGAGGAAAAGCAAGCCGCATTAACTGAGCAATATGATGCATTGAATATTCGCCATCAAGCACTGGATCAACAGCACTCAATCTTGAAAAAAGGCAATACAGATTTAAGGGATGCCTATGCAAAACTTAAACAGAAGAATTTTGATCTTGGTGGTGCGATTGCGGACTCAAGATCGCAACATCAAATTTTATGGGATCGTATTTCAGTTCAAGATAAAATTATTGCGAACCTACAAGCTGACGCGCAATTGCAATCAAAATCGCCTACTCTTCAATTAAGTCATGCTTCCGAAAATTATTCTTCTGCAAATAATGCGTCTCTAGACAAGTCTAATAATGGTCGAAACATTCCTGCTGTCATCGAATCGTCTAATTTTGTAAACACTCTACAAGTTGAGAGTAATCCTCTAGTAGAAGAAAATGCTTTATTGACGTCTGAAATTATGCAGTTGGAACAGGCATTCATCGAGCAACAGGCACTATTGAATAAATTTAAAGCGCAATTACACGCTTTGCTTCAAAAGAGCGAGATAAGTGATGATGACAAAGAACAACTCGCTATATTGCTGAGAGATTTAGAGAAGTTATCTGAAATAGATCGCAAGATTGAGCTGTCATTAGCTTCTGTTCGCTCGGAGTTGGACTTGAGTAAAGTAAAAGAATCTAAGCTTAATCAAGAGCTAGAAGCATTACAGGCTCAGCTTCCTCTTATAAGGGCAGAGCTTGAATCTTTAGAGCAACGTGAGCGAACATTGGCAGCAGAGAAGCTGGTTTTAGAGCAACAAATTAATTCATTAATTCCATTTGAAGCGGAAGTAAATGCCTTAGAAAATCAACTTAAAAGCAATATAAAAAATGTTCAATGGCAACGACCTACCGCTATGCCACTGAACAGTGCGTTCGAAGTCATTGTTACTGCTGAAGTGGACAATGTAGTCTCTGGTCAAGTGTATGTGGCTGAATTGGTTGTAGATACATCGTTTGATCTTATTAGTGCTACCGAGGCCGAATCGACGGTTGAAGATGGCAAGTTAATTTGGCGTTGGAGGATCAGTGGATTAAATGAACAGCGAGCGGCCAGAGTGGATCTTTTTGTTCATCAACAGATTCAATACCATGATCAGCGCTTCAGTCGTCAAGTATATCGAGATCAAACCTTAGTGACTCTCGAAGATGATGATTTTTGGGAAGAATATGGATTTTGGGGGCTTGCTATTCTTGCTGGATTGTTCGGTGGGTTCTTCATGGGACGAATGGGTAAAGGGAAATAATAATATCTCTTAAAAATCTACAAATGGTTTGTTTTTTTATTTTAGGCAAATCGTAAAAACGTTCAATAATGTCTTTTTATTGAGCGTTTTTTTTGTGGCATGATGGTCGCATCTATCGTTAACCTTAAAAAATTCACCTTCACATTATTATTTTTCAACTTTTTGTTCGCTGCAATTCGTTATAGTAGTGTTGCATAAACATATTTAGAGGTATATCCAGTGGTAAAGTCGGATTCGTATTCCATTATTGAACAAAGATTCGCACAAAACGTTTTAATTCTCGATGGTGCGATGGGAACCATGATACAAGACTATAAATTAGAAGAAAGTCATTATCGTGGGGAAAGGTTTGCGGATTGGAAAAGCGATGTAAAGGGAAATAATGATTTACTTTCACTCTCTCAGCCTAAAATAATCGAAGACATTTGTCGTGGTTATTTAGCTGCGGGTGCCGACATAATTGAAACGAATACGTTTAACGCTAACTCTATTTCAATGTTGGATTACAACATGGAAGCGCTGAGCTACGAGCTGAACTTTGAGTCCGCGAAGTTGGCTAGAAAAGTGGCAGATGAATTTACCGCCAGTAACTCAAATAAGCCAAGATTTGTTGCGGGTTCAGTAGGACCAACGAGTCGGACTTGTTCTATTTCTCCCGATGTTAATGATCCGGGGTTTCGCAATGTTTCTTTTGATGAGTTGGTCGAAGCGTATCTTGTCTCTGTAGACGGGTTGATCAAAGGGGGGGTCGATATAATACTAATCGAAACTATTTTTGATACCTTGAATGCAAAAGCGGCTATATATGCAGTACTGGAATACTTTGAACGTACAGGGGTTCGTTACCCTATTATGATTTCAGGAACCATTACTGATGCTTCTGGCCGTACATTATCCGGTCAAACCACAGAAGCGTTCTGGAACTCAATTTCCCATGCAAAACCAATTTGTGTTGGGCTTAACTGTGCTTTGGGGCCAAAGGATTTGCGTCAATATGTTAGCGAATTATCCCGTATCGCCGATACGTATGTTTCTGCTCACCCTAATGCTGGATTGCCTAATGCTTTCGGCGAATATGATGAAACACCAGAGGAAATGTTAGAGGAAATTCAGGGTTGGGTTGATGATGGTTTCATTAATATTATTGGTGGGTGTTGTGGCACGACACCTGAGCATATTCGAACGTTCGCAGAGGCGTTTTTAGAGAGTAAGCCGCGCGCTATTCCCGAAATTGCAAAAGAGTGTCGTTTATCAGGCTTAGAGCCGTTTAATATTAATGATACGTCTTTATTTGTAAACGTCGGTGAAAGAACCAACGTGACAGGGTCAGCAATGTTTAAACGACTGATCAAAGAAGGCGATTTTGACACGGCATTGGATGTAGCAAGACAACAGGTAGAGAACGGCGCTCAAATCATTGACATCAACATGGACGAAGGGATGTTGGATTCGGAAGCTGCTATGGAGCGCTTTCTAAAGTTGATTGCCTCAGAGCCAGATATTTCAAGAGTGCCAATCATGTTGGATTCTTCCAAATGGGAAATCTTGGAGACGGGTTTAAAGTGCATTCAAGGCAAGGGGGTAGTTAACTCCATTAGTCTAAAAGAAGGTGAAGAAAAATTCATCGAACAGGCTAGAAAATTAATGAAATACGGGGCTGCTGTCATTGTGATGGCATTTGATGAAGTGGGTCAAGCGGATACCAGAGAACGTAAAATAGAGATCTGCCGCCGTTCGTATAAGGTACTTATTGAAACAGTTGGCTTTCCTGCTGAAGACATTATTTTTGATCCGAATATTTTTGCTATTGCAACCGGAATAGAAGAACACAATCGCTATGCTTTAGATTTTATTGAAGCCTGTGGCGATATCAAAAGAGAACTACCGTACGCAAAAATATCTGGTGGTGTATCAAACGTTTCTTTTTCATTCCGAGGCAATAACCCAGTACGTGAAGCCATTCACACGGTGTTTTTATATCATGCTATCAAGCAAGGCATGACAATGGGAATTGTGAATGCTGGTCAACTTGCCTTGTATGAAGATATTCCACAAAAACTCCGTGATGCAGTCGAAGATGCGGTATTAAATCGCACCCCAGATGCAACCGATAATTTATTGGCCATTGCGGGTGAATATGTCGGTGATGGCTCGCAAGACGTTGAGAAAAGTGCTCAGGAGTGGCGTTCATTGGATGTGAGTCAACGGCTAAGTCATGCCTTGGTAAAAGGCATTACTGAATTTATTGATGAAGACACAGAAGAAGCCCGCTTGTCTTACAGTCGGCCATTAGAGGTGATTGAAGGCCCTTTAATGGATGGAATGGGAGTTGTAGGGGATCTGTTTGGTGCGGGTAAAATGTTTTTACCTCAAGTGGTGAAATCGGCGCGAGTTATGAAAAAAGCCGTCGCGTATTTGATGCCTTTTATTGAAGAAGAGAAACTGCGCAATAAAGATGCGGCATCGTCAAGCAATGGCAAAATTGTCATGGCGACGGTTAAAGGTGACGTACACGATATCGGCAAAAACATCGTGGGTGTCGTACTTCAATGTAATAACTTTGAAGTGATTGACCTGGGCGTTATGGTGTCATCGGAAGTTATTCTTAGGACGGCACGAGAGCAAAATGCAGACATGATTGGTTTATCTGGCTTAATCACCCCATCGCTTGACGAGATGGTACATGTTGCCAAAGAAATGGAAAGGCAAGAGTTTGATATTCCGGTGATGATTGGTGGGGCGACGACATCTAAAGCTCATACTGCAGTGAAAATTGAACAAAACTACACACGCAATCAAGTGGTGCATGTGACGAATGCGTCTCGTAGTGTGGGTGTTGCTAGTGCGCTTATGTCTAAAGGGGAGCGTCGTCAGAAATTTGTTGATGACGTTAAGCTGGATTATGAAAAAACACGCAAGCGTTACAAAGACAGAGCAAAGGCTGGGCGCCGAGTTTCCATTATAAAAGCGCGCCAGAACAAGCAGCCAATTGATTGGACTGTGCCGCCGATGAAACCAAATAAATTGGGTGTAACCGTATTTACGGAAGCCGACATTGATCTAGCTGAGTTGAAAAACTACATCGATTGGACGCCTTTCTTCCAAACGTGGGAGTTGGCGGGCGCGTATCCACGAATTTTAACGGATGAAGTGGTGGGAGCGGAAGCAACGCGAGTATTTGACGACGCGTTGGTGATGTTAGACGATGTGATTCAATCTAAGTCATTGAAAGCGAAGGCGGTTGTCGGTGTCTTTCCTGCAAATCAAGTGAATCACGATGATGTTGAGCTTTATTCTGACGAAGAGCGAACAGAAGTTTTAGAAACCTTATCATTTTTACGAACTCAAAATGAGTTGACTGCGCCAGGTAAGTATAATCACAGTCTAGCAGATTTCATCGCACCGAAAGACAGTGGCAATATTGATTATTTTGGTGCCTTTGCGTGTTCAACTGGGTTTGGTATTGATCCTTTAGTTGACGCCTTTGAAAAAGATCATGATGATTACAATAGTATTATGATCAAAGCCATTGCAGATCGTCTAGCAGAAGCCTGTGCCGAGTATTTGCATGAAAAAACACGGAAAGAAATTTGGGGTTATGCGCCAGATGAAGTGTTAACGAATCAAGAGCTTATTAAAGAAAAATATCAAGGTATTCGACCTGCACCTGGATATCCAGCGTGCCCTGATCATACTGAGAAGGCAAAGCTTTGGTCCTTACTGAATGTAGATGATAATACAGGCATCAGCATTACCGAGAGTTTTGCTATGTGGCCGACGGCGGCCGTGAGTGGTTGGTACTTTGCCCGCCCTGAAAGTACGTATTTTGGGGTTGGTAAAATAGGGCCTGATCAGGTGGAGGAGTATGCCGCACGTAAGGGCATGTCAAAAGACGATGCAGAGCGTTGGTTGGCACCTAATTTAGGTTATGACCCTGAAGATGACAGACTTTAATACCCTACATAAACAGGCTGAAATGGTGTTCTATCAGCCTATTGAGGACATTTGGTCTGTCTTGGTAGATATGCATTCTTATTGGAAATGGAACCCTATTTTAAAGGATGTCTATTTGTCTAATGGTTTGCTTTATCACGCTCCAATTGAGGCGAAATATTCCGTTTTTAATGGTGTTTTAAGTAAAAAAGGCATCATTCTCAATGTCGATGAAAATAAAGAGTTACGGTTTTGTTTTCATCGATACCACCTTAAAATTGTGTGTGAAACGTGGCGAATTTCTTTGATCCCACTCTCCGATTTTGAAACTCAGGTCTCTTTAACAATCGGCTATTCTGGTTGGTTTAGCGCTTCTGCTTGGCAAAATGATGAGGTGGCTATAGATGTCGCATGTGATGTGTTTATACATGCTCTCAAACAAATGTTAGAAGGAAGTTAAATGAGTAAAGCGCCGAAAGACCCTGAAATGCATGCCGTACGCATGAAGAGAATCAAAGAGCATGTTGATAAACGAATTGCCAAAGCGCAGACGGACAAAGGCACTTTTGTATTGCTAACGGGAAATGGTAAAGGGAAATCAAGTTCGTCCTTAGGCATGGTCGCCAGAGCGTTAGGTCATGGAATGAAAGTTGGTGTTGTGCAATTTCTTAAAGGCGATTGGGATACCGGAGAAATAGCTTTTTTTAAATCCCAACCAAATGTTCGATGGGAGATTATGTCATCGGGTTTTACATGGGAAACACAGAATAGAGAGCAAGACATACTGTCATCGCAAGAGGCATGGAAACATGCAGAAGAGATGTTGCAAGATGAGACGATCGATCTGGTTGTATTGGATGAATTGACGTATTTATTGCATTACGATTATCTTGATGAAGACCGTGTTTTGCAAGCGTTTCTCTCTCGTCCTGATGCTCAGCATTTAGTGGTGACTGGTCGAGGTGCTGCGGACTCATTAGTAGAGCTTGCTGATACTGTGAGTGAGATCAAAGAAGTAAAACATGCGTTCAAAAGAGGGATTAAAGCGCAAAAAGGATTGGAGTTTTAATTTGCTAAATTAAGGCAAAATACAATTGTTAATTAGATGAGGATTTTCCTAGTGAATATCTGATTCGAAAAAAAAATTATGTCATAATAGCGCCACTTTGCCTGTCTATGATGTCTTGGTGTCAATTGACGCACTTCATAGCGGAATTTATTCACTATATTAATTCGGATTATCACCTTGCTTACTACCGCAAATATCACCATGCAATTCGGCCCAAAGCCGTTATTTGAAAATATCTCAGTCAAATTCGGCGAAGGAAACCGTTACGGTTTAATTGGTGCGAATGGCAGTGGTAAATCAACGTTTATGAAAATTCTAGGTGGGGATTTAGAGCCATCTTCAGGTAACGTTTCAAAAGACCCTAATGAGCGCTTAGGGAAATTGAAGCAAGACCAATTTGCATACGAATCTTTTTCAGTGATTGATACGGTTATTATGGGCCACGAAGAATTGTGGGCGGTGAAATCGGAAAAAGACGCGATCTATGCAAACCCGAACATGACGGAAGCGGATGGCTTGCGTGCGGGTGACTTAGAAGCGGAGTTCATGGAAATGGATGGCTATACGGCAGAATCTCGTGCGGGTGAATTGCTATTAGGTGTTGGTATTCCTTTAGAGCAACATTACGGTCCAATGACTGAGATCTCTCCAGGTTGGAAACTGAGGGTATTACTTGCTCAAGCCTTGTTCTCTGATCCTGAAATCTTGTTATTGGACGAACCGACTAACAACTTGGATATTAATACGATTCGTTGGTTGGAAGGGGTATTAAACGAACGTAACTGCACAATGATCATCATTTCCCATGACCGTCACTTCTTAAACAGTGTGTGTACGCACATGGCCGATTTGGATTACGGACAATTGCGTCTGTTCCCAGGCAATTACGATGAATACATGACAGCGGCAACTCAGTCTCGTGAGCGTTTATTAGCGGACAATGCAAAGAAAAAAGCGCAAATTAATGAATTAAAAGCGTTCGTTAGCCGCTTTTCTGCAAACGCTTCTAAATCAAAGCAAGCAACCTCACGTGCGAAACAAATCGACAAGATTCAACTGGAAGAGGTTAAGCCTTCGAGTCGTCAGAATCCATTTATTCGTTTTGATCAAGAGAAGAAGCTGCATCGCATGGCGTTGCAGGTTGAAGGCTTGGGTAAAACGTTTGATGAGAAATTGTTTAGCAATTTTGATCTGATGGTGGAAGTCGGTGAGCGTATTGCGATTATTGGGCCAAATGGTATCGGTAAATCAACCTTGTTGAAATGTCTTGCTGGTGATTTAGAGCCAACAGCGGGTACAGTGAAGTGGTCTGAAAATGCAGAGCTGTCGTATTACGCTCAGGATCATGCTCACATGTTTGAAAAAGACACTGACCTAGTGGACTGGATGTGGCAATGGGCTAAAGAAGGCGAAGAAGAGCAAAATATTCGTGCCGTTTTGGGTCGTCTATTGTTCTCTCAAACCGACATTAAAAAATCCGTTAAAGTCTTATCCGGTGGTGAACAAGGCCGCATGTTGTTTGGTCAGATGATGTTGCAAAAAGCCAACGTGATGCTATTAGACGAGCCAACAAACCATTTGGATATGGAGTCGATCGAATCATTAAACTTAGCGCTTGATAACTATCCAGGCACCATGATGTTTGTTTCTCATGACCGTGAATTTGTATCGTCATTGGCTACGCGTATTATTGAATTAACGCCAACGGGTATTGTTGATTATCATGGTTCTTATGATGATTATTTGAAAAGTCAAGACGTATAGTTAACGTGAATTTGGATCGACGTTTCTAAAATATGTATTCTTAAACGATTTTTCGATTTATCTTTGTAAATTGATAACCTAGTTGAATAAAAAAGCAGCCAAGAGGCTGCTTTTTTACGTTTTTTGTTCTTCTTAACTTTCATTAGAAGAGGGCTTTTTAGTGGTTTTTGCATCTGTATATTGTTCAGGTTCTCGATAAGACAGTATTTCTATTGGATCACCTTGTTTAATTAAACCTTGTTGTGTACACACAAAATTCATCCCAAAAGTAACGCCTTTTTTCTCAAGCATTCTGAACTTTGCGAGTGTTTTAATAGGCTCTCCCTTTTTGCCTCTTTGTGCCGTATTTGGTTCAAGTGTGGTGAAAATACAACGAACGCAGGGTGTGACCGCTTCAAAAATAGCGTCACCAATTTTGATTTTTTGCCATGTGTCTTCGGCAAATGCATCGCAATGGTCGACAATGATGTTGCTTCTAAAGCGTTCCATTACCATGGTTTCAGGGCATCGATCATTAAGTGCTTGTAGTGACGCCAGTGAGGTAATGAGAAAAGGGTAGCTGTCTGCAAAGCTAACGGGCATGTCCGGCCTTCTGTTTGTGACTCGAATAGACTGCTCGTCAAAATAAACAAGCGTGACTGGCTCGGATAAAATATTGCTCATCCATGTGTCGTATTTACTGCCACAAATTAAGGCATCAATTTTAGTTTCCCATACGTCCACTGTCATGCGCTTATTCGTAAATTCGGTGTGATTGATAATAAGACTGTCTGGTTGATCCGGGTGAGCCAGTTCTAATGTGTTGTCAGAACGAATGGTTGCATTGATCAAGGTAATAAGAGGGTGTTTTCTACCAGTAACGCACTCTCCATTTTTATCGACTACTAAGTACTTTCGATCATTTGTGAGGCCTGAAAATTCAGCGATGCTTTCTGTTAGCTTGATTCCTTGAATGGATTTGATTGGGTAGATTGAGAGTTCATTAACAATCGGGCGCATTACTCTTCCTTATCGTTTGTCATGGGCTATGCCAATATATCAAATGACGGCAAAAAAGTGTGGCTTTAAAAATATTTATTGATAAGAAAAGTGACTTTTTACACCCGTTATAAAAAATGCGTTTAGATGTCGACTGAGTGCTTTAGGGTTGTAAAGGATAATGGTTATTGGGCTTTTTGGTGTGTTGAAAGAGCAAAAATTGATGGTTGTTCGGTGGAGGGCTCTCATCGAAAAATCATAAAGTAAAAATAGACACGTAGTTAGTCAGGCTGCTGACCAAGCCCTAGTCGATTGACGAAGCGTTTGCCTGCAGATTGAGCAATATAACATTGCCTGTTTGCAGGTTAGTGATAATTACTTGGATGCAGTGTTGTTTTTTGTTTGGTATTGAAAGGGAGAACTTCCAGTTAAAAATGAGGTTATACTATAGAACCCCGTCATAAGGGGGGGTTATTAGCGCTGCCCATTACGAAGATAAGTGTTGGGTTCCAGTGTTCTATAATATCCAAAAAAAACCGAGTACTATGTCAGGGTTGGTCATCTCGGAACAGGCTAACCCCATTCCAAAAAACACGCGTTTTCTTTTTATTAAAAACAGCCTGAGCAAGAATGCCGCTAATACCCAATAGTTTTCCTGTTGAAAACAGATAAAATGTTGCGGTTGCTCCTATTAGAAGTCCGCCAATCAGGGGGGTAATGTATTATTCCATAAATAGTCCTTATTCGGTTGGTCGTTTAAGGGGGGGATGTTCGAAGTTGATTTTCTATCTTTTTTATGACGATGACAAAAAATGTTTGTCTACTGTTTATAATAATATAAAAAATATGGGAGAAGAGTATGTTGCTTGGGTTGAAAAACGTATTTTCTGGCTTAAGTCAGTCTCAGTCAGATGATCCAAAGATATCATACCATTTAGCGCTTGCGACTATCTTAGTGGAAGTTATGGTGGCGGATGATGGCATTGATCAACGAGAAGTTGAGAAGATTCTCGACGTGTTAAAAAAGCAAACGGGGTTGAGTTCTGAAGTTGAAACCATTTTTGAAGAAGCTAAAGAGCAATCAGAACGAGCAAATGACATGTTTAAATACACAAATGTCATTAATGAGCAGGCCAGTGATATTGAAAAAAATGAAATCATGCGTTGTCTTTGGCGGATTGCCTATGCAGATTTTCAGCTTGATGAGTACGAAGACCATCGTATTAGGAGAATAAGTGAGTTGCTTTATGTCCCACACTCCGATTTTATACGGACTAAATTAGAAGTTAAGAGCGAACTAAATTGTTGATAATACGATGGTGTTAGGGTTGAGATTAGTAATGAGCAAGTGCTTTCTTTTCAGAATAATGGGTATTTACATTTGCTTAATGTATTGACACCTGGTATGGGTGATGAGCATCTCGTGCCTTCCCTTAGAAACAATAAACCCCAGTAAATTACTGGGGTTTGGATGACTTACGAAAATACTATATAAGTAGTATTTTTGTTTTGGTCTTTAGTTCTCAAAGATTATGCTGCGAAGTTTGCTGCTGCAAAATCCCAGTTAGCCAAAGCCCAGAAGCCTTTTAGATAATCAGGACGAACATTACGATAATCGATGTAATAAGCGTGTTCCCAAAGATCGACAGTCAGCAAGGCTGTTTGGCCATTTGTAGAAGGTGTGCCAGCGTTGCTGGTGTTTACGATCTCTAATTCGCCAGCGGCATTTTTAACTAACCAAGTCCAGCTCGCACCAAAATTGTTTACAGCTTTATCGTTAAACTCAGCTTGGAACGCTTCAAAAGAGCCCCATTTAGAGTTAATAGCGCCAGCTAATTCGCCAGTTGGCTCACCGCCACCATTTGGGCTTAAGCTATTCCAGAAGAACGTATGGTTCCAGATTTGAGCGGCATTATTAAATACAGGGCCAGCAGGCGCAGCAGCAATAATTTCTTCTAAAGATTTGCCTTCGTACTCTGTACCAGGAACAAGGCCGTTTAATTTAACAACGTACGTGTTATGGTGCTTACCATGGTGAAACTCAAGAGTTTCGGTAGACATATGAGGCTCAAGTGCTTCTTTAGCGTAAGGAAGAGCTGGTAATTCGAAAGACATATCTTTTCTCCTAGCGTTAATATACTAAAAATGCTTGTTATCAAGCAGTTAATGGTGCTTATATAGTAGCACTGAAAAAATGAATTTTATATTCATTAAGTTAGTATGGTTATTAAATTTTCCCTTTAAGCCACAGATAAAGAAATAGAGCTCGATGTCCAGAAACGATAATGTAGATATTCCAAGCCTTACTTTAGACCAAGATGAAGTAAGCGAAAGACGAACCGCGAATTCACAGATTAAGCGGAAATTAAATCCTCCACCGGCTCGCCCTGTCAATGCGGAGGGAGTAACCTATAAAAAAACAAGCCTTGGTGGTGTGTATTTTTTATTGTTGTTAATTCTTGGTGGTGCTGGTGGGGCGGGTTATTGGCTTTGGCAGCAAAATCAAATGTTGTTAGGAGAGTTGCAACTTACAAAAAGTGAAGTGAAAAATCTAGATCACCAGTTGCTTGCTGCTGATGTCTCCGCTAATGAACAGGGGTCCACATTAGAAGAAACGCTGAAAATTCATAGTAGTGAAATTCGCAAGCTTTGGGGGGTGGCATACGATACCAATCGAAAAGCGATAACGTCTAATAAAACGAGTGTAGAGACTATTAATGAGGCTCTTTCCAGTTTAAAAGAAACTGCGTCAACTCAAGCTAAGCTTATTGCTGTGCAAGGTAATGCCTTTAATGATATTGAAGCGGGTTACAATCAACTAATTGAAGCTATGGCAGCGTTAGAAAATGTCAAGATTGAGCAAGAAGGTGTGTTGACCGAACTGAGATTGAATCAGGATCAATTGCAGAAAGCATCAGCGTCTTTAGAAGAGAAAGATCTTTCTCTTCAGGGAAGGTTAGAAGCCAATTCTATTCAACTGACTTCTTATGATGCTGAAATAGCGTCTTTAAAGGCACAGTTAACGACTTTATCTAAGACAATAAAAACGTTAACGGGCGATATGGATTCTTTAGGTGTTACGGTGAGTGCTATTTCAAATAGACAGTCAGCTGGTGTCTCCTCTGTACCTGTTGATATAGAGCGAACGCTTAAAGATCATCAAGAGGCGATTGACTCTGTTGATGCCTTTAGAGCTCAAATGAACGATGCTATTAATCGCTTGGAATCACAGGTGTTGCAAATGCAATTGCAGCAACAGCTCAGTACAGAAGCGCCATAGTGGTAAAAAGTATCTGATATACTGTTTAAAAAAGGTCGATGGATTCGGCCTTAATTAGATGGTCCGCCTCACCCCTGAGCTATGCTTAGGGGTGGCTAAACAAAGAGGCGAACCATCATGTTTAATATTAAAGTCATTGGAATCGATTTAGGCAAATCTTCTTTTCATATTGTTGCTCACGATCATGCTGGACGAGAGCAATATCGAAAGCGTCTTACACGAACTAAGTTACTCGAACATCTCGCGAATACCCCTTCGACAACCATAGCTATGGAATCCTGTGGCGGTTCTCATTGGCTTGCTCGTCAATGCCAAAAGTTTGGTCATGATGTCAAGCTCATTCCTCCTCAATACGTGAAACCGTACGTAAAAACCAATAAAAATGACTATATTGATGCAGATGCTATTGCGGAAGCGTCAATGCGTCCAAACATGCGATTCGTCAGTATTAAATCGGAAGAAGCTCAAGTGATCGCCGTTATTCATAAAATACGTTCGAGCTATATCAAAGAACGAACAGCCTGTATGTCGAGAATAGGCGCTATTTTATTGGAATTTGGATTAAGCCTTCCGACAGGTCATAGTAAGATGAAGTTATTGTTCCAATGGCTGGCAGAGAAAAATGTGCCATTACCTCCTATGCTCATGCAGGAGTTGATAGGGCATCATGAGTATTACCAGTATCTCAACGAACGAATCGTTAAGCAGGGCGAGAAGCTCAAAAAATTGGTTGATAGCAATAGCAACGCCCAACTTATTATGTCGATACCAGGAGTGGGTACATTAACCGCCGCCCAGTGTTTATCTGATATTCCAAACATTAATGAGTTTAAAAATGGACGACACTGAGCGGCTTGGCTAGGGCTGGCTCCACGCCAATATTCTACGGGAGGGAAGCCAACCTTGTTGGGAATCAGTAAGCGAGGAAATAAATCTCTCCGGACACTCTTTATTCATGGGGCCAGAACGATTCTATCGAGGTTAGAAAAAGCTCAATCGATGTTTGGGCCGTGGGTCATGGAATTACGAGCGAAAAAGCCATTTAATGTTGCTGTCGTGGCGCTTGCGAATAAGTTAGTACGGATTGCTTGGCCAGTGTTAAAAACAAAACAATCGTTTGAAATAAGAGTATAACCCGAGTTTGCAGATGATAAAGAAGATGACAGAACGGTCAGAGCACTAGATTGAAGACCTGACATAAAAAACAGCAGACAATGCTATGGGCTTTTTGAGGACAATCTAGCGCGGATCTCATCGTGGAGCGAGGCGAAGCCTAATAACGACTCCGAATACATTAGCGCAAACCAACCTCGTTATCGAAAATATCATTTGCAATAACGAGGCGGACCATACATTTTTATGTTCAATGGTAGTGTTAGTTCTTCTTTGGTTTTGTTCTTCGAAGATGAGTTATTGGGGGCATACTGTTGGTATTGTTGTGATTAAATTAAGGCGTATAGGGTCGTTGTTTACAGTAAAACTCTAATATATATATTCCTTTAAGATCTTAATTTTATTTTTTTAATAACTTAATGGTATGTTATGGTTGGTATAAATAGAGATAAACCAAACGGATACGACTTTTATTGAGACACAATATTATGACCACAGAGGCTAGACTCACTCACTTGAAACAACTTGAAGCTGAGAGTATTCACATTATTCGTGAAGTTGCAGCGGAATTTGATAATCCAGTCATGCTTTATTCAATAGGTAAAGATTCAGCGGTTATGCTACATCTTGCTATGAAAGCATTTTATCCTGGAAAACCACCATTTCCTTTATTGCACGTCGATACCGGCTGGAAATTCAAGGAAATGATCAAGTTTCGTGATGAGTTGATGTCCAAGCTAGGCTTGGAGCTTTTGGTCCATCAGAACCCAGAAGGAATCGCCCAGGGCATCGGCCCATTTACTCATGGTAGCTCCAAGCATACTGATGTGATGAAGACCCAGGGGTTAAAGCAGGCTTTGGATCAATATGGTTTTGATGCTGCTTTTGGTGGTGCTCGTCGTGATGAAGAAAAATCACGGGCGAAAGAAAGAGTCTATTCGTTTCGTGATAAACAGCACCGTTGGGACCCAAAGAATCAGCGTCCTGAGTTATGGAATATCTATAACGGAAAAATAAATAAGGGAGAAAGTATTCGAGTCTTTCCTTTATCTAACTGGACTGAGCTGGATATTTGGCAGTACATATACTTAGAGAACATTGATATTGTTCCTTTGTATTTCTCTGAAAAGCGCCCGGTAGTAGAACGTGATGGTACGTTAATCATGGTTGATGATGAACGTATGCCGCTAAAAGAAAACGAAGTGCCGATGATGAAATCTGTGCGCTTTAGGACATTAGGATGTTACCCGCTTACCGGAGCGGTAGAGTCTGAAGCAAGTACGTTACCAGAAGTTATCCAAGAAATGTTGCTGACTAAAAGCTCTGAGCGTCAGGGTCGTATGATAGATCACGATTCTTCTGGCTCGATGGAAGAGAAGAAAAAGCAGGGTTATTTCTAGTTAACAAAACATGTCTCCTGCTCTACTTTGTTTTTATGAATAGGTGTTATAGCAAAGTAGGGGTATTTCCATGGGAGAGTATTGAATGTAAGGTTTCGGAGTAAAAAATGTCTCATCAATCAGAATTGATAAACCAAGATATATTAAGCTATTTAAAGCAGCATGAAGAAAAAGACATGTTACGTTTGTTAACGTGTGGAAATGTTGATGATGGAAAAAGTACGCTTATTGGGCGTTTGCTGCATGACTCGAAATTGATTTTTGAAGATCATATGGAAGCGGTTAAACGTGACAGTAAAAAATCAGGGACACAAGGTGAAGAAATCGATTTAGCTTTATTGGTTGATGGTTTGCAGGCTGAGCGCGAACAAGGAATCACTATTGATGTGGCTTATCGTTATTTTTCTACTGAAAAGCGTAAATTTATTATTGCCGATACTCCTGGGCATGAGCAATATACAAGAAATATGGCAACAGGTGCTTCGACTTCGGATCTTGCTATTATTTTGATTGATGCTCGATACGGTGTTCAAACACAAACTAAGCGTCACAGTTATATTGCTGCTCTTCTTGGTATTAAGCATTTAGTTATTGCTGTCAATAAAATGGATTTAGTTGATTTTTCAGAAGACCGATTTAACGAGATTAAAACGGACTATATGGCATTTAATGGCCAGCTTGGTGGTCGTGCAGTAGGTGATATTAACTTTGTTCCTTTATCGGCATTACAAGGTGATAATGTTGTCAACATATCTGAGCATACGCCTTGGTACAAAGGCGATTCTCTAATGTCGATACTTGAGAATGTGAAAATTAATCGAGACGTTAAGCGTGATGCTTTTAGGTTCCCAGTTCAGTACGTTAATCGCCCGAATCTAGATTTTAGAGGTTTCTCTGGAACGATTGCTTCCGGATTAGTGAGACAAGGTGATGAAATTATTGCTTTACCTTCTGGTAAATCCAGTAAAGTAAAAGCGATTGTTACTTATGATGGTAACCTTGAAGTCGCCAAGTCTGGGCAAGCCGTAACCATTACCTTAGAAGATGAAATTGATGTGAGTCGTGGGGATATGTTGGCTCATAAAGGTGATGAACCTTTGATGGCTGCGAGTTTAAGGGCCTCTATTGTGTGGATGGCTGAACACCCCCTTATTCCAGGCAAGCTTTATAATTTCAAAGTCGGTACTCAATCGGTTCCCGGTAAGGTCCATCATTTCGAGCATAGGGTGGATGTTAATACGTTAGAGAAAAGTAATATTGATCAACTAGAGCTAAACGGCATTGCTGAATGTGTTATTCAGTTTGATGCTCCTGTTGCGTTCGATTCTTATGTTGATAGCCGTTATACAGGCTCAATTGTTGTTATAGATCGACTAACTAATGTAACCGTTGGCGCTGCAATGGTAGAAGACGTTGCTGCTGATCTAGACGCAGATACTGTTGTAACGGCAGAAGATAGAGCGGCGAGATTAGGACAAAAACCAGCGGTTATATCATTGTCTAAAAGTGCTTTAGAGCAATCTGATTCAATTGAACATGTGCTTCTTAAAAATGGCATTGTTTCTATCATTAAAGCAAACGCCACAGCGGCTGAAGTTGCTCTTTTGAAACAAACGGGTTTGATTGTGTTGATTGGTGATGAGTCATTGTCAGACTCTCATAAGGTTGAAAGCAAGCTTGATGATCTTGTTAGTAGTATTATTGAGCAAGTACGATTGTAGCGTTAAGAAAAGTGATGTGATTAGGTATTATTGAATTAATGTAAGTTCGTAAAAAATCCCAGTGTAAGCTGGGATTTTTATTTGAGCATTTTATCAGTATTGAGAAACCAGAGTTTTAGAGAAAAAAGACGTATTTTTTAACTAAATCAAAATGGAAAATCGTGTTTTAAGGTAGTTTTCGAAAAAATTGACAGCTATTATATGTTCAATTATCTAACAAGGTACGTGAAGTCTCACAGGTTTGGGCGGCTTTTACTGAATGAAAGTTTCGTTCCTCATATCTACAAATGAAAGTAAGGAAGTTACAATGCAAATAGCGTTAAATACTGTAGTCAGTATGCACTATACCTTGGTTGATGAAGAAGGTACGGAGCTGGATTCTTCAATTGGTCAAGAGCCGTTGGTTTTTTTGAGTGGTGCTCAAAATATTATAGATGGTCTTGATAAAGCACTTCAAGGGAAGCAAGTTGGTGATAAAGAGTCTGTTTCTGTTTCCCCTGAAGAAGCTTATGGCCCTGTTTATTCAGAAATGGTTCAAGAAGTGCCACGTGATAATTTTCAAGATGTTGATGTTATAGAGATCGGCATGCAGTTCATGGCTCAAACTCCAGGCGGTGAGCAACCTGTAACGGTTATTGCTGTTGGTGAAGAAGGTGTAACCCTAGATGGTAATCATCCTTTGGCTGGAAAGACATTGAATTTTGAAGTTGAAATTATGGATGTTCGTGAAGCGACTCAAGAGGAGTTAGATCATGGGCATGTCCATGGAGAAGGCGGTCATCATCACTAGGCTTCTATTAAAATAATTGAATTTATTTAGTGGCGCTTTTTGCGCCATTTTTATTTTAAATAGGCTGCTTTGTATTCTTGTTGTGAACTCAAGCCTTGAAAAGTTGATATCTATGTTAAAAAAAGAACGTGTGCTTGAATGTATTAAATGGTGTCTTGATGAACGTATGGAAATGGCTAGAAAAGCGGCTTTGCAGGCGTATGAACAAGCTACAAGTCAAGAAACCATTGCAGAAAATAAGTACGATACGTTTGGATTAGAAGCCTCTTACTTAGCGCATGGGCAGTCTCAACGTGTTATTGAGTGTGAAAATGACGTCTCTGTATTCTCCAAGGAAATGGCTGTGTATAAAGAAAATCACTCTCTAATTCGTGTTGGAAGTTTAGTTGCGTTACTGAATCAAGATGATGAGACGATTCATTTCTTTATCAGTCCTGTTGCTGGTGGAACGAACCTTGTTTGTGATGGCGTGTCTATAATGCTGCTTTCAATGACGTCTCCTATGGGGAATAGTCTTTTAGGGAAAGAAGAGGGCGACGAGATCGAACTGAATGCGATTCATACTCACAAAATGTATGAGATTGAGTATTGCTTATGAATATTGAGATAATGTTTGTTTTTTTACCGTATTTGGGGCAATCATTTGACACTGTTATTGTGTAGAAGCGAATACAAATTCATCAACAAACGTCTAAATTCATAAAGGACATTGATTTTTTCCTTCGTCCTCTAGAGTGAACTCGCTTGTTCGCTTATAATGCGGGACTTTTAAAATTTGCACAGCCTAAAAGTGACAGCATCAAATCGATTTTACTGTTTAAATGTCCTCAGTAACCTGTAAAAATCGAATTTTTAGGCATTAATAAACGCTTTTACTGAGCCAGTAACAGGATATAAATATTATGCGCAGCCATTATTGCGGCGAATTAAATGCTACAAACGTTTCTCAAGAAGTCACTTTATGTGGCTGGGTTCACCGTAGGCGTGATCATGGGGGCGTTATTTTTCTTGATGTTCGTGATCGTGAAGGTATTACACAGGTTGTTTTCGATCCTGACCGTGCAGAAAGCTTTGCTCTAGCAGACAGTGTTCGTAATGAATATGTTGTTAAATTGACGGGGAAAGTGCGTGCTCGCCCTGAAGGTACCGTTAATCCGAACATGTCTACTGGTGAAATTGAGATTTTAGGGCTTGAGTTAGACGTTCTAAACGCATCCGTTACGCCTCCTTTTCAGTTGGATGAACATCAATCTGTTGGTGAAGATGTTCGCTTGAAAAATCGCTTTATCGATTTGCGTCGTCCTGAAGTTCAACAAAAATTACGTTTCCGCTCAAAGGTAACATCAGTATTGCGTCGTTATCTTGACGATAATGGCTTCTTAGATATTGAAACGCCTATTTTAACGAGAGCAACACCTGAAGGTGCGCGTGATTACTTGGTGCCAAGTCGTACTCAGCAAGGCAATTTCTTTGCGTTACCTCAATCGCCGCAGTTATTTAAGCAGCTGTTGATGGTTTCGGGTTTTGATCGTTATTATCAAATTGCAAAATGTTTCCGTGATGAGGATTTACGTGCAGATCGTCAACCAGAATTTACACAGGTTGATATTGAAGCGTCATTCATGACAGAAGAAGAAATAATGCAGATGGCGGAATCTATGATTACTGGCATGTTCAAAGAGCTCATGGGTGTTGATTTGGGTACCTTCCCTCGTATGCCTTATTCTGAAGCAATGGAAGCATACGGTTCAGATAAGCCAGATTTACGTATCCCATTAACGATTGTTACTGTTTCTGATTTGATGACAGATGTTGATTTTAAAGTATTCTCTGGCCCTGCTAAAGATGAAAAAGGCCGTGTTGCTGCATTAAAAGTGCCGGGTGGAAATGCGCTAACCCGTAAACAAATTGATGAATATACTAAGTTTGTTGGTATTTATGGTGCGAAAGGTCTGGCTTATATCAAGGTAAACGATAAGTCTAATCTAGAGGAGGGCTTGCAGTCTCCAATTGTTAAGTTTTTACCGATCGAAGTGCGTCAGCAATTGCTTGATCGACTTGACGCACAAGATGGCGATTTGATTTTCTTCGGTGCAGATTCTGCAAAAGTAGTGAATGAAGCGTTAGGCGCTCTACGTTGTAAAATCGGTGAAGATCTTGATTTATATACAGCGAAATGGGCTCCTCTTTGGGTTGTTGATTTTCCAATGTTTGAAGAGACGTCTGATGGTGGCATTACTGCAATTCACCACCCATTCACAGCGCCATCTTGTTCCGCAGAAGAACTTAAGGCGAATCCACTAACGGCGCTATCTCAAGCATACGATATGGTTTTAAATGGTACGGAGTTAGGTGGTGGTTCAATTCGTATTCATAAAGGCGATATGCAGGAGGTAGTATTTGAGCTGTTGAACATTTCATCTGAAGAGCAAGAAGAGAAGTTTGGCTTCCTATTGGATGCTCTGAAATATGGTGCTCCAACTCACGGTGGCTTGGCATTTGGCTTAGATCGTCTTGTGATGTTAATGACAGACTCTCAATCTATTCGTGAGGTCATTGCGTTCCCTAAAACACAAAGTGCAACGTGTTTGTTAACTCAAGCGCCTGGTGATGTAAGTGAAAAGCAACTAAAAGAGTTGAGTATTCGCGTTCGTAAGCCTGTTGTTGAATAAAATTGATGTTGTTAGATGAAATGTTATTAATATTATTTTATTTGCATTAATTGTAAAGAAATCATAAAAAAGGTCGCTTACTGCGGCCTTTTTTAATTATGATTAATGATTAAGTGAAATACTGTTAAAATATACAGTTTTTAGATTGGAAGGTGGTAGTGTGTCGACGCGTATTTTGGCCATCGACCCTGGCTCAAGAATAACGGGCTTTGGTGTCATTGATGTGGATGATAGAAGTAAAATAAAATACGTAACAAGTGGTTGTATAAGGCTTCCTGATGAAGCGCTTTCTATAAGGTTAAAGAATATTTATCTCAACGTGCAAACACTTTTCGCTGAGTATCAGCCGAATGAATTTGCAATAGAAGAAGTCTTTTTGGCAAAGAATGCGAACTCTGCATTAAAGCTTGGTCAGGCTCGTGGCGCGGCGATTGTTGCTGCGGCCTTAAATGAGCTTTTTGTATATGAATACTCAGCTAAGCGTATAAAGCAATCTGTTGTTGGTAATGGCGCAGCGGAAAAGAGGCAGGTTCAGCAAATGGTTCAACTTCTGTTGTCATTAGATAGTCCTCCTCAAGTCGATGCAGCAGATGCTCTTGCTATTGCATTGTGTCATGCTCATACAAGAACGGCCGCTGGGTTAGAATATGGTGTTGGTAAACGTGCTGCGAGAAGTTCAGGGAAACGCTGGACTGAATCAGATGTAAGGAAAATGAAGTGATTGGTCGTTTAGTTGGAAAATTAATAGAGAAAATGCCACCGGATTTGATGCTTGATGTTGGTGGTGTTGGGTATGAATTAAGTGCTTCCATGACGACCTTCTATGAGTTGCCAGCGATTGGTGAAAATGTGGTGTTGTTTACTCATTATCAAGTCAAAGAAGATGCGCACTCTTTATACGCCTTTATCGATAGAGAAGAGAGAGCGCTCTTTCGCATTTTGATTAAAGTAAATGGTATTGGGCCCAAAATGGCTCTGGCTATTTTATCTAGTATGTCTTCCAATGAATTGGTAAGGTTCGTGCAAGAATCTGATGTGACGGCTTTGACGGGCATTCCCGGTGTGGGCAAAAAGACAGCCGAACGCTTAATCGTGGAATTAAGAGATAAGCTTGGTAAAGCGGCTAAGCGTGATTTGTTTTCTACGCCTGAAGTGTTGAAACAAGTTCAAACTGATCCAAGGCAAGAAGCCGAGTCTGCTTTAATTGCATTAGGCTATAAGCCTCAGGAAGCATCTAAAGCAATTGCTTTAATACCCGTTTCAAATGCAACCAGTGAAGAAGTAATTAAGGCAGCATTGAAAAATATGTTTAAAAAGGCGAATTAATGATTGAGTCAGATCGCATTGTATCGAGTGAGTTAAAGGGCGGTGAATTTCACCATGATCGTGCTATTCGTCCTCAAATGTTATCTGAATATGTGGGTCAGTCTGCAGTTCGTGAGCAAATGGAGATTTTTATACAGGCAGCAAAGCAGAGGAATGAGGCATTGGATCATTCTCTTATTTTTGGGCCTCCTGGTCTTGGTAAAACGACGTTAGCTAATATTATTGCCAATGAAATGGGAGTGGAGATTAAAACCACGTCAGGGCCTGTTCTCGAAAGGGCGGGGGATTTAGCTGCTTTACTTACTAATTTAGGTGAAGGAGATGTGCTTTTTATTGATGAGATTCATCGATTAAACCCTGCAATAGAAGAAGTGTTGTACCCAGCAATGGAAGACTACCAATTAGATATTATGATAGGGGAAGGGCCAGCGGCTAGATCTATTAAAATCGAAATCCCACCTTTTACATTAATTGGCGCAACAACAAGAGCGGGTTCGCTCACATCTCCATTAAGAGATCGCTTTGGAATAGTACAAAGGTTGGAATTTTATGATGTAGAATCTCTCACTTTCATTGTTCGTCGTTCTGCTGAAAAATTAGGTATTACTATGGATGATACAGGAAGTTTTGAGGTTGCTAGGCGCTCTAGAGGAACGCCACGTATTGCGAATCGTTTATTGCGTCGCGTGCGAGACTTTGCGCAAGTGGATGGTGATTTATGTGTGACTAAAAAGGTTGCTGAGCGTGCGCTGAACATGTTGAGTGTTGATTCTCAAGGGTTTGATCATTTGGATAGGCGTATGATGCTGACCATGATAGAGAAATTTGACGGACGGCCTGTAGGTCTAGATAATGTCGCTGCAGCGATTGGAGAAGACCGAGATACGATTGAGGATGTAGTTGAACCTTTTTTAATTCAACAAGGGTTTATCATGAGAACACCAAGAGGTCGTCAAGTAACAAAAAAGGCATACCAGCATTTTAATTATCAATTGCCATCGGATTTAACATAGAGGTAGAGAATGTCAGTTTGGGGACTTATTGCAAGTGCAAGTTTGGTTGTTCAGTTAGTAATGTTATTGCTGCTGACGGCTTCCGTTGTTTCTTGGGTTATCATATTTCAAAGAATACGCGTTTTGCGGAAAGCGAAAAAAGTTCGAAATGCGTTTGAAGATTTGTTTTGGTCTGGAATGGATCTTAGTCAGTTATATCGTCAAATTACAACAGAAGGGCGTACCGTTGATGGCATTGAAAATATATTTACGTCCGGAATTAAGGAGTTTACTCGTTTAAGACAAACGTCTAATGTCGACCCTGATGCTGTTATGGAAGGGGTTCAGCGTTCAATGCGGGTTGCTATGTTTAGAGAGGAAGAGAAGTTAGAGAGGCATTTATCGTTTCTTGCCACAGTAGGTTCAACCAGTCCGTATGTCGGGTTATTCGGGACTGTATGGGGGATTATGCATTCTTTCATTGGTTTGGCTGAAGTGCAGCAGGCAACGCTTGCAACAGTTGCTCCTGGGATTGCAGAGGCGCTTATTGCTACGGCGATTGGTTTGGCTGCTGCTATTCCTGCTGTTATTTCCTATAACCGTTTTGCTTCATTGTCCGATTCTTTATCATCAAGTTATGAAAATTTTTCTGATGAATTTGCCAGTATTCTTCATAGGAAAGTGCATGTTCGTGAGGGGGGGATTACGTAGTGCCTCGCTTAAAGAGACGTAATAAAAAGCGGCCGATGTCAGAAATCAATGTTGTCCCCTACATTGATGTGATGCTCGTACTGCTTGTTATTTTTATGATTACAGCTCCTATGTTGACTCAAGGGGTAAATGTTGAGTTGCCAAATGCAAATGCAACGCCAATACAAAACTCTGATACAGATGTTTTAATTGCATCTATAGATGGCCAAGGTAATTACTTTTTAGATTTTGGTGGATCACAAGATGCTATCAGTCTTGAAGATTTGCAGGATAAAGTAAGAAAAGTATTAACTCAAAATGCATCTCTTCCTGTTTTAGTGAGGGGAGACAAAAGTGTGTCTTATGGTGAAGTGGTTAGTTTAATGGTGGCTTTGCAGGCGGCAGGTGCGCCAAATGTTGGTCTTGTGACGGAGCCTGAGTCAAAGTAATGAAGCTGTTAAATCATAATAGTTATGCTTTACCTATTGTTCTCGCCGTGGCTTTGCATCTTCTTATCGTTTTGAGTGCTGTTTTCGCTTGGGATTTTACGGAGACAGAAGAATTGAAACCTAAGAGGGCGCCTATTGTTCAAGCGACGGTTGTGGATATAAAGCAAACTGTCATTGGTAAGCGGATTGAAGAAGAGAAAAAGGCTCAAATTAAAAAAGCACAAGCTGTTGTTGCAAAGAAAGAAAAAGAGCAAGCTAAGAAAAAGCGTGATAATGAGCGTGCCGCTTTAGAAGAGAAGAAAAAGCAACTGGCGCTTACTAAGAAAAAGCAAGAAAATGCGAAAAGAAAGGCCGAAGAGGCAAGAAAAAAACTGGAAAAAATAGAGGCGGATAACAAGCTTAAGAAAAAGCAAAAAGAAGAGGCAGCTAAACTGAAAAAGCAAAAAGAAAAGCAAGCTCAAGAACTCAAAAAACAAAAAGAAGCAGAACTGAAGAAGAAAGCGGCGGCAAAAAAAGCTGAAGAGAAAAAAAGATTAGAACAAAAGAAAAAAGCAGAAGCAGAAAAAAAGCGTAAAGAAGCGGCGAGATTGGCAGATGAAGAGAAAAAACGCCAAGAAGAGTTAAGGCGTAAGCAAGCAGAGGATCAGAAAAAACTGGCAGAGCAGCAAATGCTTCAGGCGCTCGCTGAGGAAGAATCAAGAGAGAGAGACATTGCTGAGCAGCAAATGGTTCAGTCATTAAGTTCCTTGATTAACGATCGGGTGGCTCGAGCTTGGATACGCCCACCAAGTGCTAGAAATAATATGAAAACTTTCTTAAAGATCTTCTTTTTACCTACAGGGGAAGTGAGTCAAGTTAATATTGTTGAAGGAAGCGGTGATGCTCTCTTTGATCAAAGGGCAGTGGATGCTGTAAAGCGTGTTGAAAGGATCGAGGAGCTAGCAGATTTGGATTCTTACGTTTTTGAGCGTAATTTCCGACAAGTTGATTTAATTTTTAATCCACAGGATTTGAGGCGTTAATGAAAAAAATACCATTATTGTTACTTTTTTGTGCTCTTTGGTTTTCGAGTTTCGCTCGTGCTCAATTAGTCATCGAAATTACTAATGGCGCAGATCAACTGTTGCCAATAGCCGTGGTTAAATTTGGGAGGCAAGGGACAGAGATTTTACCTGATATTGCTCAGATTGTTGAAAACGATCTTAAAAGAAGTGGTTTGTTTTCTGCAATACCAAGAAATGTCATGTTGAGTCAGCCAACAAAAAAAGAGGATGTTTTTTATCGGAACTGGCGTTTATTGAAAGCGGATTATGTATTGATAGGGTCCGTAAAACTACTTTCTGGTGATACATATGAAGTCGAGTTTGAGTTGCTTAATGTGCTGGCTCAAAAAAATGTTCAAAATAGAGAAAGTATTAAGGTTAAGAAAAGTAACTTTAGAGACGCGGGGCATTACATTAGTGATAAGGTATACGAGCTTTTAACTGGTGTTCGTGGAGCATTTAGCACTAAAATTCTTTATGTGACAGCTGAAGGCGATAAGGCTGCTCCAACATTTCAATTGCAAGTAGCTGATGCTGATGGTTTTGATCCTCAGGTTATTGTTGAGTCAAAGGAGCCTATATTGTCTCCGTCGTGGAGTAGTAATGGGCGTTTTATTTCGTATGTTATGTTTCGGGAGCGTAGGCCGAATATATTTATTCAAGAATTAGCAACAGGAAAGCGTCAAAAAATTGCTCAGTATAAGGGGCTTAATGGCTCTCCTTCTTGGTCTCCAGATGGGAAAAAATTAGCATTAGTCTTGTCGAAAGATGATAATCCAGAGATATATGTGCTGGATATTGCTACACAAAAGCTAGATAGAGTAACAAACCATTATTCAATTGATACAGAACCAAGCTGGGATCCAGATGGTAAGGGTATTATTTTTACTTCGGATCGGGGAGGGAATCCTCAAATCTACCGCGCGGATCTTCAGACCAAATCTGTTGAGCGTATTACCTTTGAGGGAGAGTTGAACTCTAGGGCAAGGATGACGCCCGATGGTCGTTTTTTGGTGACGGTTCAAAAGAATAATGGGCAATATAATATTTCATTACAAGACATGAGGTCGGGTCGGGTGCAGGTACTAACGGAGACGTATTTAGATGAGTCCCCAAGTATTGCTCCGAACGGTAGTATGGTCATGTATGCTACTACACATAATGGTAAAGGTATTTTATCCGTCGTTTCCGTTGATGGATTGGTTAAATATAGGTTACCATCAGCAGCGGGTGAAGTAAGAGAGCCCGCTTGGTCTCCTTATTTCAAATAGATCACTTAAAGGAGTGAAGAATGAGTATTACAAAATTAGGTAAAATTGCAGTAGTTGGTTTGTCAGCGGCTTGGATCGTGGGTTGTAGTACAACAGCTTCCGAAACTGATTCTTCTGCATCAACTGTAGAAACGTCTGAATCTACAGATCAGGCTTTTGGTGCTGGTGATGATGGTTCTTTGACAAGTGTTATTATTGCCGATGATTCTGCAAGCACAAATGCAAATGGTATGGACATGCTTGATGGTGTAGAAACTGTCTTTTACTTTGATTTTGATAAATCAATTGTGCGTCCTGAGTCTCGTGAAGCATTAACTAAACATGCTCAGTTTTTAGTTGCCAATCCAGATGCTCGTGTTGTACTTGAAGGTCATGCGGATGAGCGTGGGACTAGAGAATACAATATGGCATTGGGTGAGCGTCGCGCTAAAGCAATTAGTCGTTATTTGACTATTCAAGGTGTTGCAGCTTCTCAAGTTGAGTCTGTAAGCTTTGGTGAAGAAGTACCTGTAGCATTTGGGCACGATGATAACTCTTGGAAGCAAAATCGCCGTGTTGAAATTCGTTACGAAAAATAATCATGATTGATGCTTTTAAGCTTCGCTCTTTTGCAATGGTGCTGTCTTTGACAGTGCCATCTGCTTTAGTTTATGGAGCAGATAATAATGGGTTAACGCCTGCCGCCGCCGCAGATCTTCTATACCAATTGGAAAGCTTGCAAGTTGAAGTTTCTCAATTAAGAGGCAAGGTTGAAGAGCAATCTCACGAACTCTCGAAAATGAAACGCAGTCAATTGGATCGTTATATTGATTTGGATAAAAGACTGACTTTATTATTGAATAAACCGTCTCCAGTATCGATAACCGAACCAATAAAGGCGTCTACACCGTCAAATATTGTTGTTGCCCCCCCAGTATCAAATGCAGTCATTGTGCCTGCACCTATTCAAATTGAGAAACCGACCGCTGAAATTCAGAGTGTGTATCGATCCGCTTATGATTTAGTTCGTAGGAAGGATTACAAAGCAGCCGACGCAGCGTTTACTGCCTTTGCAAGTAAATATCCTAGAAATGAGTTAACAGGAAATGCTTATTACTGGTTAGGTGAATTAAAACTTGTTCTCGGTAATAAAGAGCAAGCACTTGAAAACTTTGCTGTTGTGTCTTCACGTTTTTCAGGGCATGCAAAAGAAGCGGACGCTCTTTATAAATCAGGTATTATTTATGATCAACTCAACCAGAAAACGAAAGCAAGGTCGTTACTTTCTCAAGTTATTGATCGCTACCCTGATACAAATACATCAAAACTAGCATCGGGTTATTTATCTAATATAAAATAATTTCTTGTGTTTTTTTTGTAATTCTATACTATGCGTTACCCCGTGGGTCGTTAGCTCAGTTGGTAGAGCAGTTGACTTTTAATCAATTGGTCACTGGTTCGAATCCAGTACGACCCACCACTTTATACTGCTTTAATCATACTCTTTCATAGTTTAGTCAGTACCCGCAAATTAGATAATAGGGTTTGTGAAATGCCTAATGTTGTTGATAAGTCATCACTAAGAAAAACTGTCCAAGAATATCTCAATTCTGCTGAGCAACTTATAAAAGATCCTTCTCCTGATTCAGGTTCATTGCGACAAGAGATAAAGTCTTTATTGATAGAAAAGGACGCTGTTTTAGTTGCTCACTATTATACTGATGATGATATTCAGTCTCTCGCTGAAGAAACGGGCGGTGTTATTGCTGATTCTTTAGAGATGGCTCGCTTTGGTGCGAACCATTCAGCCTCAACTCTTGTTGTTGCTGGTGTTAAATTTATGGGTGAGACATCTAAGATATTAAGCCCTGACAAAATAGTTATTATGCCGACATTAGAGGCAACGTGTTCTCTGGATATTGGTTGTCCTATTGATGAGTTTTCGAAGTTTTGCGATCAATATCCAGATCGAAAAGTAGTAGTTTATGCTAATACATCGGCGGCGGTTAAAGCAAGAGCGGATTGGGTGGTAACATCCAGCATTGCGTTGCAGGTGGTTGACTACTTAGTTGAGCAAGGGGAAAAAATTGTTTGGGGGCCTGACCAACATTTAGGTGCTTACATTCAAAAACAAACTGGTGCTGATATGATACTTTGGGATGGTGCATGCATCGTTCATGAAGAATTTAAAGCTCAAGGTATTTTAGATCTAAAAAAAGTATACCCTGATGCTGCAATTTTAGTTCATCCTGAATCACCTGATCCAGTTGTAGAAATTGCAGATGTTGTTGGTTCGACCTCTCAGTTGTTGAATGCGTCCAAAGAAATGCGCAATAACGCGTTTATTGTTGCTACAGACAGGGGGATTTTTTATAAAATGCGTCAAGCGTCCCCACATAAAGCTTTTATTGAGGCGCCTACCGCAGGTTCCGGTGCATCTTGTAGAAGTTGTGCTCATTGTCCTTGGATGGCGTTAAACAGTTTGGAACTGCTTCGAAACGCATTAAAATATGGGGCTGATGAGATTCATGTTGAAGAAGGTCTAAGGCGAAAAGCGCTTGCTCCCTTACAAAGAATGTTGGATTTTCAAGTCAAAAAATAATTTAAAGAGCAGACAAAGGTCTGCTTTTTTATGGTTAACCATCTGGTAAGTCTAGTTTTTTTTGAGCCTCTATAATAATTGTTATATCTAATAGTATTTTACTAATCACAATTAACTCATCTTTATTTGCTAATTGTTTGGCCCTTTGCAAGTGCGCGAGAGCTTCTTGTGTTTTTCCTTGATGAAATTTCTTTTGAGCTATGTGCGCAAGAGTTAGTGGAAGATTTTGGTGATGTGTGTGATGATCAATTAAAGCGTCTATTACTTGTTTTTTCTGATATTGATAATAACTTCTATCAAGAGAGAGCGTCTTATTGGAATGGGTTAGTTCTGCTAATAATACTAAGTAATTCACATCTTCTGGGTTGAGAGACAACTTTTCTCGAATTAGTGTGAGAGCATTATGGTCTTCATTGTTTTGTATGTAGAGTTTTGTTTTTAGGTAGGCTTCGAATGGATTGCTTTTGTTCAAACTGTTTATCATAGAATTAATGTTTTCGAAATTTCCTGTTAGCCAAGCATAAAGCGCGTCGGTATAATGTTTTACAGATGGGTTTATGTTTTCTTGGTGTGTAGTATAAGGGGTTTTATTTAGCAATGACCGATAGACTAGCAAGGTTGCATTGAAATAATTAAATAAATGGCTTTCTTGCTTGAATAAAATGCTCTTTGGTGACTCTGTTGAGAGCGCATCCGCTGCTCTATTTTGAGGAACTGGATGGGTTGATAAAAACTCATTTTGTTCTCTTCTTGGAGATGCTTTAGAGAAAGATTGAAATAGCTTGTTCATTGCAGAATCATTAACGCCGAGTTGATTTAAATAGTGTTTAGCAATCCTGTCTGCTTCCTGTTCTTGGGAGCGACTATAGGATAGGGCATTTTCGCTATGGTTGGCTATGCCGCCAAGCCACAATGCTGAGCCTGCTTCAATATCGGATCCTGCTAATGTGAGGGCGATACTTGCGCCAATGAGTGCGAGTACTTTTTGTTGTTCTTGTAATGAATTTTGTTGTTGTCTTTCGTAGTGTTTTGCATCAAGGTGTGCAACTTCATGAGCCAGTAAAGCAAGTAATTTTTCCTCTGTATCAAGTAGTTGAATAATGTCAGAATATAGGAATAAGTGATTGCCTGGTATGACAAAAGCATTGCTGATTGTGTTGTTTAGTAGGCCTATTTCTATATGCTTATTTTGCAAGTTAGTATATACGAGAATGGCGTTCAGCTTTTCTGTTAAATAATCGTATGCTGGTGGAAAATCAATAAGTTGATTGCTGCTATTAAGGCGCCTAAACCAATATTGACCAACGACGTAAGATGGATTGCCTAAGCTTCTTTCAGAAACATCTTTTTGAAGATTGGGCAAATTGACGTTGTTTGATTTTGTGTATGGTATGGTTAAGAGGAAGATAAAGAGCAGTGATTTTAATACAGTGGAAAATTGCTTCATGATAGTATATTTAATAGGTAGGTTTTATGTGTGTAAACACAATACACAAATACGATGTATTGGTCGATGCTAGAGATGACCGATGTCCAATGCCTTTATTGAAAATGAAAATGGCTTTGGCGAAAATGAGTCCAGCAGGCGTTTTGTGCATAGTGGCAAAAGATGTGGGGTCGAAAAGAGACATTCCATATTATTTGAGCTTGACTGAGTCGTCTCTTCTAGAGCAAAAAGAGGAAGGGAATGAGTTTATTTTTGTTATCCGTAAAAATTAGAAGTGGAGTGATATGTTAAAGATAGTTGATAGCTTAGTTAGGCGTTATTTCTCTGATGAGGAAGCCGTCATCTTTCTTTTGTTGTTAATTGGTATCATCGGAGGACTCTTTTTTCTTGGTAATATACTCGCCCCTGTATTGATTGCAATTGTGTTAGCCTTTTTGTTGCAAGGAATTGTAGAGAAATTAAAGAAAATAGGTATTAGTCATATTTTTTCGGTTTCTTTAGTGTTTTTCTCGTTCTTAATTGCTTGTGGTGTTTTTATTGGGCTTATGGTGCCTATTATATGGCAGCAATCGGTACGTTTAGTAAATGATGTTCCAAGAATGTTGGTTGAGTTACAAGAGCTTCTTCGTTTACTTTCTGAAGGTGCAAACCCAATTATTAGCCAAGGTTCTATCGATGATGTTTTGAATGACCTCGCTTCTGAATTAACTAATGTAGGGCAATGGCTTTTGTCGTTTTCTTTGTCTAGCATACCTTCGTTATTTTCTATTATTATTTATGCGGTATTGGTGCCTTTGGTTATGTTCTTCTTAATGAAAGATCAGGCCAAAATAATGCTTTGGTGTACTGGTTGGTTACCAAAAGAGCGCAGCATGATGGAAAATATAGCGCAAGAAATGAATGATCAAATTGCGAACTATATTCGGGGTAAATTTATAGAAATGTTTGTAGTTGGACTTGTCACTTATATGGTTTTTGTTGTATTTGGCTTGAGATATGCTGAATTGCTGGCTTTGTTGGTAGGGCTTTCTGTATTAATTCCTTACATTGGTGCTGCTGCGGTTACTATCCCAGTAGTATTGGTTGCATTTTATCAGTTTGGGATAAATGATAACCATTTTATTTATGTGGTGGTTGCCTATTTAGTGGTTCAGGCGCTAGACGGTAACGTGTTGGTTCCTTTGTTGTTTTCTGAGGCGGTTAACTTACATCCATTAGCCATTATCGTCGCTGTTCTGTTTTTTGGTGGTATTTGGGGGTTTTGGGGTGTTTTCTTTGCGATTCCGCTAGCAACCTTAGTGAAAGCCATTCTTAATGCGTGGCCTAAAGAAAGTTTGGCTGAATTGCCTCGTCTTTAGAGTAGGTATAAAACCAAATAACGCGCTTATGAAAAGGCGTTATTTGGTTGGTGTTACTTTAAAGTGACAAAATTTGTTCGCTGTGTTCTTTTGTTTTCACTTTGTTGATGATGTTTTCAATCTTTCCCTGCTCATCAATAATAAATGTTGTTCTTACTGTCCCCATAAATTCTTTTCCCATAAATTTTTTAAGTTGCCAAGTGCCGTATAATTCATGCACCGATTTGTCTTCATCACTGATTAAAGTAAATGGAAGCTCATTCTTTTTAATGAAGTTTTGATGGCGTTTCTCTGGATCTGAGCTGACTCCAAGTACGACATAGCCTTTATCATTTAACTTGTCATAATTATCGCGTAAGTTTTTTGCCTGCGCGGTACAGCCCGGTGTAGAGTCCTTGGGGTAGAAGTAGAGTATGACTTTTTTCCCTGCAAAGTCTGTAAGTGATATCGGTTCTCCATTTTGATCTTTCGATGTGAAATTTGGAGCGTCTTGACCAACAAGTAATGACATAGAAATTGACCTTATATTGAATAAAAAATGATTAAAGCATGTGTGTCTATGTTTATAGTGCTAAAAAGTGCACTTTCAATCAATTATTTACAAGGCTTTACGTATTACTGTTATTGTTTCCAATCATGGTGGACGGTACTATATGTTCCGTTATTTTTTTTGGAGACTCTGAATGATTACAGGTAGCTTAGTCGCTTTAATTACCCCGATGATGGACGATGGTTCTGTTGATAAAAGCCAACTTAACGAGCTTGTCGAGTTTCATATTGCTCAAGGTACACATGGAATTGTGGCTGTGGGAACCACAGGTGAGTCAGCAACTCTGAATTATGAAGAGCATGCAGATGTTATTCGTCAGGTCGTGCAGTTAGTTAAAGGTCGTGTACCGGTTATCGCGGGTACAGGCGCTAATTCTACTCATGAGGCTATCGATCTTACGAAAAGAGCAAAACAAGCGGGTGCGGATGCCTGTCTTCTCGTAACCCCTTATTATAACAAACCTACTCAAGAGGGTATGTTTTTGCATTTCAAAGCCATTGCTGAGGCTGTTGATATTCCTCAGATTCTTTATAATGTTCCTGGCAGAACGGCCTGCGATATGTCAAATGAAACGGTTCTTCGATTGTCTACAATTAAAAACATTGTTGGTTTGAAAGATGCAACAGGCGATGTGATTAGAGGACAGTCATTGATTACGGCTGTTTCCGATCAATTTGCAGTCTATTCAGGTGATGATGGAACTGCTGTTGATTTGATGATTGCTGGTGCACAAGGAAATATTTCAGTCACGGCCAATATTGCTCCAAAAAAAGTTGCACAAGCGGCTGAGTATGCGATGTCCAATCAGCCAGAAAAAGCCAAAGCGATTGATGCCGAAATTACAGCGTTGCATGAAAGTTTGTTTGTTGAAGCAAACCCAATTCCAGTTAAATGGGCTGCTCATAAAATGGGTTTGTGTGGGGAGGGAATTCGTTTACCTTTGACCCCACTTTCGAAAGAATACCGTTCTCAACTTGAAGATGCCATGTCGCGTTCAGGGATTGCTATATAATGTTTAAACAGTGTGCTTTTGGTACTGTGTTATGTTTTATTGTGTCGGGTTGTAGTAGCTTTGATGTAATAGATGATCATCGTGAAGACTATAAATTATCTAAGGCTAATACGGTTGCTTTAAAATACCCTGAAGGTTCTGTTCAGCCTATTGATGTTTTGAGGATTCCGAATGAAAAGAGCATTGATCATGTTGGTGAATGGGACTCCATTCAAATACCTAAGCCTCCATCTGTTTTCCATTCATTAACGTCCATTCATATTGAGCCAACGGAGATAGACTACCAACTGTTTATTCCAGCGAATGTGTCCGTTACTGAAAATATTTTAATCAACTTTTTAACGTCTCTTTATGGTGACGGTAACCCTATTAGACTAAATGAAAATGGACGTATCGAAACAAAACTTTTAAAGGCGAGTGGTAAAGGTCAGTTGGCTTCTATTTGGCGCTGGATTACTCAGTTGCCTTCCACTGGTACGGTGTTAGAGTTTACGTTAACTGAACACAATGTCGGGACTAAAATACAGGTACGATTCCGAGAGGAAAAATCTGACGGTGAGTTTTCTTCTTGGATGAGTCCCACGGACAGCAGATTTGTAGAATCGACTGTTGTTCGGTTGTGGGGAGTATTTGGTCGACAACTAAGTGAAAATACAGCGTTTCTATCAAATCAATCTATGTCGAATACAACGGCTCTGTGGGTTGATCACAAAGGGCACTTTGTTTTTAGAATTCAAGATCGCGACATGAATAAATCAATTGAAGAGTTAATCTCATCAGCAAACCTTTATCTGCTATCAACCTCTCCTAATACTTTGGCATTAAAGCCCGAAAGTGAGCTGCCCAAAATTGGAGACATTGTTAATTTAAAGATTCCCTTCTTGAATCAAGAATTATCTTCGTCTAGCTCAATAAAAGGTCGAAGACGTAATCTTGATGATGTTGAATGGGATGAAAAAATTTACAATTTTAATCTTGATGAAAATACGTTAGGCAAATTTTTGGTTATTGACTTTACTGATGTCGATTACCCTGAATTACGTTCATATCAAGTTATGTCACGCTTTATAAATTAACCTCTCATAATAGAATTTACTCGGAGCCCTAATAATGGAAAAGCGACAAGAGCTTTATGCAGGTAAGGCGAAGTCTGTATTTCGTACAGATGACCCTGATAAGATGATTCTCGTATTCCGCGACGACACTTCGGCGTTTGATGGAAAAAGAATAGAGCAGCTTAATCGTAAAGGCATGGTGAACAATAAGTTCAATGCTTTTATCATGGACAAATTACAAGAAGCAGGTATCCCTACGCACTTTGAAGCGTGTTTGAGTGATACGGAGTCTTTAGTTAAAAGTCTGGATATGATGCCAATTGAGTGTGTAGTGCGCAACGTAGCTGCAGGCAGTTTGTGTCGTCGTTTAGGTGTCACAGAAGGTCAAGAGCTTAATCCACCGACATTTGAGCTGTTTTTGAAGAATGATGCATTGGGTGATCCAATGATCAATGAATCACATGTGGAGTCTTTTGGTTGGGCTAATGCAAGCGATCTGGCAAAAGCAAAAGAGCTGACTTATAAAGTGAATGATGTTTTAAAAGCGTTATTTGCTAGTGGTGGTATGATGCTTGTTGATTATAAGTTAGAGTTTGGATTGTTTCATGGTGAGGTAGTTTTGGGGGATGAGTTTTCTCCAGATGGTTGTCGTTTATGGGACAGTAAAACACGTGAAAAGTTGGATAAAGACCGCTTTAGACAAGGTTTAGGTAATGTTGTTGAGTCTTATGAAGAAATTGGTCGCAGAATCGGTATGGAGTTTCCAGCATAAGCCTACGATTAGGCTATAAGTGATAAGACGACATAACGGGAGGCAAATAACGCCTCCCGTTTTTACAGGAAAAAGGGATTAGATTGATTAATTTATTGCCATTGAGAATAGGGTTGCGTTACGCGAGAGCTAAACGAACCAATCATTTTATTTCATTCATTAGTTTTTCTTCTATTACAGGTCTGACATTAGGAGTTGCAGTATTGATTACTGTATTGTCTGTAATGAATGGGTTTGACCGTGAGCTAAGACAGCGAATTCTAGGTATGGTGCCACATGCGACGCTTTGGGGCATGCCTGCTCTAGATGATTGGCAGTCAGTGTCAGAGATTATCATGCAGCAACCGAACGTTATTGGTGTGGCCCCTCATACCCAGGCTCAGGTGATGTTTCAATCTAAGTCGGGTGTTCATGGTGCCTTAATGAATGGTATTGATCCTAAATTTGAAGAAAAAGTCTCTATTATTTCTCAAAGCATGACCCAAGGTAAGTTATCCGATCTTGATAGTGTGTCCTTCGGTATTATTTTAGGCGAACAATTGGCCCAAAGTTTAAGAGTTAAGGTCGGTGATAAAGTGACAGCCCTTCTACCTGAAGCCAGTGTTTCGATTGCGGGCGTGAGCCCTACGCTAAAGCGTTTTACCCTTGTGGGGACTTTTAAGGTTGGAGCAGAGCTTGACAGTAGTTTTGCGTATACCCACATTCGAGATGCGGCTAAGCTGAAGCGTTTACCTAAAGGTCAAGTTGAGGGATTGAGGGTATCGTTTGATAATCTTTTTGTGGCGCCTTCTCGTATATGGGAAATTGCAAGAGTTGTGCCTGGTCAAAATAGAGTGAGTGATTGGACGCGTACGCATGGCAATCTTTTCCAAGCGATTCAAATGGAAAAAACCATGATTGCACTTCTTCTGTTGTTGATTGTAGCGGTAGCGGCTTTCAATATTGTCTCTACATTGGTCATGGTAGTAACGGATAAACAAACCGATATTGCTATTTTAAGAACGATGGGATTGACGTCTGGGCAAGTAATGTGGGTTTTTGTGATTCAAGGAATATTCATTGGTTTACTTGGAACCTTATTAGGTGTTGTGCTTGGTGTGACTGCCGCTTTGAATGTTAGTGGGATCATTGGTTGGGTTGAAGGTGTGCTCGATATGCAGTTTTTGAATGCGGACGTGTATTTTATAAGTTATTTACCTTCAGAGCTTCAATGGGGAGATGTGAAAATTATTGTCATTGCAGCATTTATTATGACAGTGTGCGCAACGCTTTACCCTGCTTGGAGAGCGTCTAGAATAGAACCTGCTGAGGCATTGCGCTATGAATGATCATTCTATTGTCATGCAGTGCAGTGCTCTGTCTAAGTCTTATTCAGATGGAAAGCATTTGGTTGATGTGCTAAAGGTGATTGATTTTAGCTTGATGCTAGGGGAGACAACCGCCATTGTGGGTGCATCAGGATCTGGTAAGACAACGTTATTGAATTTGCTTGCTGGATTGGATCTTGCTTCCTCAGGAGGCGTTAGTCTAGCGGGCAAAGATTGGTCGACATTGAATGATAGGCAAAGGTCAAAACAGCGAAATCGAGAGTTGGGTTTTGTCTATCAATTGCATCATCTATTACCAGAGTTCTCTGCTTTGGAAAACGTGATGATGCCGATGTTGATCGCAGGAGAAAAAAGCGCAACAGCGAAAGAAAAATCGATGGCGCTTTTGTCTCAAGTTGGTTTGTCGGAGCGCTTAACGCATAGGCCGTCCCAGCTTTCAGGAGGAGAAAGGCAGAGGGTGGCGATCGCAAGAGCTTTGATTAATAATCCTTCGTGCGTTTTAATGGATGAGCCAACAGGGAACTTGGATGAAACAACAGCACTGGAAATTCAAAACTTAATACAATCGTTGAAGAAAAGTCAAAACATGGCTTTTCTTATTGTTACTCATGATGAAAAAATGCTGTCGTGGGTAGATTCTGCTTATAGATTGTCTCTGGGAGAGCTGGATAGAATTAAATAATATTGAAAGAAGTAAAGAGGAGGAAGGCTCTTTACTTCTTTTTAGGTGGACGTCGTAATTTCCAGCGTTTTATAACGTGCAGTCGCCATAATACTAAAATCGCAATGTAGGAAAGTGCTCCGATAATAAATCCTGTCGTAATGGAACCAACGTACAAAGGGAGCCAAATATGATCTATTTTATCCCAGATCCATTCGATGGACATTTGAAATGCTTTGTCTGTATGGCTTCCGACGAAAAGCGTACCGACAAGGTAGTTGCCATAAAAAACAAACGGCATAGTTAGTGGGTTGGTTACCCATACAAGAGAGATAGACAGTGGGATGTTGGCTTTAAACGGCACAGCGCAAAAAACGGCGGCAAGCATTTGAAAAGGTATTGGAATGCATGCCCAAAATAGCCCGACAAAAAAAGCTTTAGCTACAGATCTCCTATTAAGGTGCCATAGATCTTGGTCGTATATTTTAGAACCTAAAATAGCCAGTGTTTTATTGGATTTTAACTTCTCAGGGTTTGGAATGAGTTTTTTGAAGTAACGCTTTGGCATACTGAGGCTGTAATTAAAAGTCGCCATAACAACATGGAGGTTGTATGTTGCAACATTTGTTTCTATGGACAGGGGCGGTCATTGTCCCCAGCGAATTCGAGTACATCTATTCTACTTATATCTTCTTGCTCTGTCTCTATTTAATATACCAAAGAGACAGACTTGAGCAGGAGATGAAATTACTGTTTTTCATTTTTATGCATTTAATTTGTGTCTATATGTATCAAAAGTTCAATGAGTTAGTTAATAGTATTGTTTTTATATGTGACCGTTTGGTTGCAATAGAGCACTTTTTAATATCAATAAAAAGTGGTATCGACAATGCATTTTGGCAATTTGAATCATGGCGTTTCAGTCGAGCTTTGTTGTTTGGTGCTAAAAATCACATTGATCAGTCTGAAAAATGGGTTATTCAGGCTGTAGGAGTTGGTCATCTCTTCGTTGTTTCTGGTTTGCATGTTGGTTTTTTGTATGCGCTTTTGCGAATGTTAATCAGGTGGTGTTGGTGTGTTATTCCTAGCCAGTGGTTGATCTATGTGCCATCAAAGAAAATCTTGGAAGTAGGTGTTGGGAGTATTTTGATTGTTGGGTATGGTTTATTGATCGGTTGGGCTCCTGCCATTAGTCGAGCCAGTATAATGCTGCTGGTGTGGAATGTCGTTCATGCCTTTCATTATTCTGTGCGTGTAAGTAAATTGCTTTGGATTGCATTTATTTCTATAGTGATTTTGGATTTAGATAGCGTGTATCTACCTAGCCTCTGGCTTTCGTTTGTGTTGGTTTTCTTGATTGTTCATATGAGCCGCGTGCCTTTAAGTTTGATTTATCGATTGGGAGGGATTCAAGTGGTTCTGAGTGTTGGTGCACTTATAATGATTGCAGGTTGGCAAGATTACATTTCTATTTACACCATGCTAATCAACTTCTTGATGATTCCTTTTACTGCTTTTTTTTGGTTTCCGGTTGGCTTTTTTGCTGTAATCGAATCCATGTTGTTTGATTCATATTTTTTAATGACAATAGTGGATACGGTTGTCTTATTTGTATTTGAATTGCTTAAAATCACTGTGTTTGACTATCCGTTACTTAAGTTGAATCAGATATTGCCAATGCTGTTTAAAGTATTGGCGATCCTCCCTTTAGCGTTTTCTGTTTTGTTTTTTAATTGGAGGTCATTTTGTATTACGCTTTCTATGGTGTTGACTTTTTTATTGATTGGAACCAATACATTCTTGACTCCTTTTACCTTCTGTTCATGGGGTAATTTACTGTGTCCAAGTCAAGTTATTATGTTAAAAAATGATAATAATGATGTGGTGTTATTGGCAAAAGATCTTAGGCATGCTTCGAAAGAAAAGAGAGAGTGGAGAAAAAGTAGTACAGGTTGGTTTTCGGGGAAGTATGAATTGGATGATTATGTTAATCGATTTATGTTATTGGATAATAGCGTTGTGTTTTTGCTATGGCCTGATGCTCAAGAGAAGCTAACATCAAATGTTTTATTTGCTGTGTCTCCAGATGTGGTTGTTTTTAGCTTAGTTCCAAGTGAAAAACTTAAGAGTAGGTTGGAGGCGCTAAAAGTTGGTTGGTTAGTAATTGGGCTAAATCAAAATCTTATATTAGAAGAATACAGTGACTCTATAGATATTCGTTTTTCAGAATGCCATTTTTTATCTTTAAGTGAAGATCAAACGCTCTGTAAACGTGTTGAAATCTTTGAGAATATGATAAATTAAAGGCAAATTTTGGAAGGAGCTAAGCGTGCTGGATTTTATTAAGTCAGGTGGTTTTTTTATGTGGCCACTACTACTTTGTTCAATTATTACAATGGCAATTATCTTTGAACGTTTTTGGGTTTTGAGGCGAAACAAAGTAGCGCCTCACAATTTATTGTCTGAAATTTTAGGCATGCTTAGAGAAGATAGGTTAACGGTTGAGAGAATTCGACACTTACAAGTCGAAATTGGGCTAGGGTCTATTTTTGCAGCGGGTTTAATGAATTCAAAACATGGCCGTAATATTATGAAAGAAAGTGTGGAGGAAGCGGCAAGTCATGCTATTCATGAATTAGAAAAATTTATGAATACTTTAGGTACTATTGCTGCAGTTGCCCCTTTATTGGGTTTGTTAGGTACAGTAGTAGGTATGATAAAGGTGTTTTCTGTTTTAATGGCAGAAGGTGCGGGTAATACAGCGCTATTGGCTGGTGGGATATCGGAAGCGCTCTTAACGACTGCAGCAGGTCTTGGTGTTGCAATTCCTGCTTTAATTTTCCACCGTTTCTTTAGTCGGCGTATTGACGAGCTTGTTGTTACAATGGAGCAGCAATCGACCAAATTAGTGGAAGTGATTCACGGAGACAGGGATGTTGCGAATTTAGGAGTGAGAAAGTGAAGTTCCGCCGCCAAAAGATGGATGAAGTAAACATTAATTTAACGCCATTAATTGATGTTGTTTTTTTACTGCTTATATTCTTTATGGTTACGACGACATTTAAACAAAGTACGGAGCTGACTATTGATCTGCCAACGGCGACTTCTAGTGATCCTGTGACTGTGAGTAATGAGCAAATAGAAGTTGTGATTACTTCTGATGGTCAATACGTTATTAATGGGCTAACACTAATAAATGGTCGTGCAGACACATTGAAATTAGGGTTGGATGAAGCGTCAGAAGGCAACAATCAGTTACCATTAATTATTACAGCAGATGCAAACTCCTCTTATGAAATGGTGATGAAAGTATATGATGCAGCTACTCAGTTAGGGTTCACAAAGCTGGCCCATACAGCGGAAAGAGAAACCGCGCAGTGAGCCTTGAAACATTATTTAATGCGTCTTGGTATGGTAAGAGTCATTGGACAAAATGTTTTTATCCTCTAATGCCATTGGTTCGTCGATTTGTAAAAAAGAAGCGACAGGACTTTATTGACTCTGAGGATTTACTTTTTCAGTCTCCAGTCCCTGTTATTGTTGTAGGTAATATTACTGTTGGCGGTACGGGTAAATCGCCCATGGTGGTTGCCTTGTGTGAGTTTTTGCAATCAAAGGGATACTCCCCTGGCATTGTATCCAGAGGATACGGATCAAAAAATCAAGAGGCATTGCGAGTTGATTCATCATCGTCTCCTCATCAAGTTGGTGATGAGCCTCTAATGTTAACAAGACGTACTCAGTGTCCAGTTGTTATTGGTCGTCAAAGGGTTCAAGCGTTAGAAAAACTCCTGAAAGAATGCGATGTTGATGTTGTTATTAGTGATGACGGATTACAGCATTATGCGTTGAATCGAGACATTGAAATTGTCATGGTTGATTATGAGCGTGGTTTTGGTAATGGTGAACTTCTACCAGTAGGGCCGCTTCGTGAGCCTATTGAGAGATTGAAGGAAGTTAACTTTATTACGAGTGTGATTCAGTCTAACCAGTCTTCTGTTGTACCGGAGTATATGCCACAAAATTTGGCTGAAAGATTCTCTTGTTTGCAGCTTGACGCAGTGGATTTAGTCAATCTGAAGACGGGTGAGGTGGCCGGCTTAAGCATTCTTCAAAGACAAATTAGTTGGCATTTGATGGCGGCTATTGGGAACCCTAATCGTTTTTTAAATACGTTATTGTTGTTAGGGCTACGGGAAGGTTTTACGACTAACTGGCTGCCTGATCACTATAAACTTATGGTTAAGGATATTCCTATGCATGGCGCGGTTGTTATGACGGAAAAGGATGCGGTGAAATGTCTTGCTCTTGATTTTAGTAACCCTGATGTTTGGTATCTTAGAATAAAGTTACAGTTAAATGATGATTTTAAATTTAATTTGATAAATGCATTATCAAATTTTACAAAGGTGAGTTCAAAATGAATAAAGCACTACTTGATATTTTAGTTTGTCCTGTCACAAAAGCTCAGCTTGTATTAAACGATGAAGGAACAGAGCTAATCAGTAAAATGGGTGGAGTTGCGTATCCTATTCGTGACGGTATTCCAGTATTACTAGAAACAGAGGCTCGTACATTAACAACGGACGAGCGTTTGGATATTGATTCAAAAAAATGAAATCGATAAAAGTGCTAACAGTGTGCTTAGGGAATATCTGTCGATCCCCTGCGGCTCAAGGAATACTTGAAAATGTTTCTGCCTCTAGAAAGGGCTTTACGCTTACATTGGATTCAGCTGGGACAGCAGCATATCATACTGGATCCGCGCCTGATGTACGCTCCATTAAAGAGTTGAAAAAGCGTTCAATTGATATCAGTCAGCAGAAGGCTCGACAGGTTCAACAAAGCGATTTTGAATTCTTTGATTGGATACTTGCTATGGATAGAAGTAACTATCAGAACTTAATTAACATGGCTCCAGTTCACTATCATCATAAAGTAGTGCTCTTTGGAGAATTGCCAGGGATGAGTGTTTTAGGTTCTGTAAAGGATCCTTATTATGATGGTGATGAAATGTTTAAAGTAATGGCTGATCATCTGGTTGAGCTATCAACCAATTTTTTAAACTTTCTTGACCAGCCTCAAAATAAGTAGATTATGTCCCTTAGTATTCTTACCGACCATTCTTTACAGCGTTATAATTCATTTGGTTTTGATTACCGTGCAGAGTATTTCTGTATTATTCATACCCTTGATGATTTGATTGAATTGTCTGAGTGGGTAACGACCAGCCAATGCTCTTTGATTGTTATTGGTTCAGGCAGCAACCTTCTTATACAAGGTAATATAAAAGGCATTGTCGCTGTGAATGCTTTAAAGGGAAGGTCTTTTTCTGCACAGGGGGTTGATGAGTGTCTATTTGAGGTGGCTGCTGGAGAAAATTGGCATGATGTTGTTCGTTCAAGTGTCCAAGAAGGGTGGTACGGCATTGAGAATTTAGCTTTAATACCAGGTACGGCAGGTGCTGCGCCAGTACAAAACATTGGGGCATATGGTGTTGAGATAAAAGACACCTTGAAAGAGATTCAGGTATTTCATCTCGAGACGAAGGAATTATCTTGGGTGGACGCCGAGGCGTGTCATTTTTCTTATAGGGAGAGTCGGTTCAAGCACGAATGGAAGTCTACTCACATTATTACTGCTCTGCGCCTCTCTTTATCGAAAAAAGCGAAGCCTATATTAAGTTATTTCCATGAAGGCGAATTTTCATCGGCAATGCCATCGCCTCTTGAAGTGTTTGAGAGAGTGTCTGATATTAGGCGATCTAAGCTGCCTGATCCAAGTGAATTGGGGAATGCGGGAAGTTTTTTTAAGAATCCCATTGTTACTGATGAAACGTATCAAAAACTTAAAATGCTGCATCCTAATGTGGTGTCTTATCCACAGGGGGATTGTTGGAAATTGGCCGCAGGTTGGTTAATTGATCAAGCTGGATGGAAGGGAAAACACTTCGAGGGAGTTGGAGTGTATGCAAAGCAAGCCTTGGTGATGGTGAATTATTCAGAAACAACGGCAGATAATTTAATCATTTTGCAAAACACAATCATTGAAGATATTAAGCAACAGTTTGGTGTCGAACTTGAGAGAGAGCCTATTTTGTTGGGCTAGGCTCTCTTCCATCTAATTAATTGCAATAAAGGTTAGCTTTCTCCTTCCTTTGATTCAACGCAGGTAAGGGCGTTCTCTAGAGCGATTAATCGAGAGTCTACAAAGGCACTTTCAGGAAGTTGTTTATTTACACCAAGCTTGTGTAATCTTTCTTTTGTTTGTTCGTTGGGTGCAAAAATATAGACTTTACAGTTAGTCTCTAGTGCATCTTTAATCGCATTCTCTAGTGCCAGTCCTACCGTTAAGTCCATCATAGGAACATCGCTTAAATCAATGACTATTGCATTATAGTGAGTGGTTGCGTTGTGGTGTCTTGCAATGGCTCTGCTGACGCCGAAGATCATTGGGCCAGACAGATAGAAATAAAGTACTTTGCCTTCAGCTTGGTCTAGCAATGCTCTTTCTTGCTTATTTAGTGGAACATCGTCATCAGCGTCGCTGATGGATTTAATGTTTCCTTCTTGGATGCGACTGAGTTTTTCAATGGTTATAATGTTAGCAATAAAAACGCCTATGCCTACCGCGACCATTAGGTCCACAAAAACTGTGAGAATCATTACTCCATACATAATAATTGTTGGGGACCAAGCCACTTTATGAGCGCGCTTTAAGAAGCTCCAATCGAGTATGTTTAATCCTACGTAAAGAGCAATGCCTGCTAATACAGCCATCGGGATAGGTTGAGTTAACTCGGCGGCCCATAAGACAATAAATAATAAAATCAAGGCTCTGATCATGCCTGAAATGGGAGATCTTGCGCCAGATTGAATATTTACAACAGTGCCCATTGTTGCACCTGCACCTGGTAAACCACCAAAAAAGCCGGACAACAAATTTGCGATGCCCTGTCCAATCAATTCTTTATTGGAGTCATGCTCCTTGCGGGTGAGGCTGTCAGCAATAACCGCAGTGAGTAATGTGTCTATGCAACCTAATGTCCCAAGAACAAGGGCATCCATAATCATTGTGCCTAACAAGTCGAAAGAAACCGTTGGCCATTGTATTGATGGTAGTCCTGACGGAATTTCGCCAATTCTACGGATGGAGTCTGTGTCAAAAAGGACGATAGAGATCAGTGTGATAACAACGAGAGCAACTAACTGAGGTGGGACGTATTTCTTCCAACTTTTTGGGATATAAAAAAGCACTGCAAGTGTTGCGATGCCTAAAAATAGTTCTGCAAAATCCATGTTTTTCAGGAGAGAGGGAAGGGTTGTTAATGTACCGGGAACCCCACCACTTGGGCTTGCTTGCCCCAAAAAAGGCGCGAGCTGTAGAATGATTAAGATGACGCCAATTCCAGACATGAAGCCTGAAATGACGCTATATGGCATTAAAGTGATGTATTTTCCAAGTTTGAGTTTCCCTAGAAGTATCTGAAAGCAACCTGCCATCATAACGACCGTAAATGCCATGGCAAGCCCTTGATCTGGATGTTCAGCCATCACGGTTGTTAAAACAGCGGTCATAACGACGGTCATTGGACCTGTTGGCTCAGAAATTAATGAAGTAGAGCCTCCAAAGAAGGAGGCAAATATGCCAACTAAAATAGCTCCCCATAATCCAGCTTCTGCGCCTGCTCCTGAAGCGACACCAAATGCAAGAGCTAAAGGTAGAGAAACAATGGCGGTTGTGGCTCCACCAAATAAGTCTCCAACCAGGTTGAAATCTTTAAAACGAGAGTCGGCAAAAATCATGTATTTTTCCTGATCAATTTTTGTCTAGGTAAAACAAAGGGTAACTACTTGCTATATAGGGGTGTTGTGCTCTAAATAAAGGTGTTTACTGAAGTTTGATAAAAAAGAACCCGCATTATGCGGGCCCTTTTTTATTTCAAATTAAACTACTCAGGAATACTTTCTGTTGCAGTGTCATTTGAGTTCTCTTCTTTCTCTCTCTTCAGCCTCGGATCGTTTTTCGCTCGACCTGAAGTTTGACGTCTAGGTTTGTGTTCAGTAGCACGTAGTTCTCGTTCTAGCTTTATTTTTTCCTGTTGGTCAATGATGGATTGAGGAAGTACGACAGGTTCGCTGGTTGTTTTTGTTTGCGGTGCTGGCTTACCACGACCACGGCGAGGCTTACGAACCGTTCCAGTGGAAGGAGGAGTGACTGCTTCCGAAGTCGTGATTGCCGCTGAAGTGGTCTTCTCATGTGTTTCAGTTGTGGCTATCGCTTGAGTCTCGTTCTCAACAGATGTTGCCGCTTCAGTTGTAGAGGTTGTTTCAATCGTAGCGGGTGGAGCGACTACAACATCGGCAGTGTTGATTTCTACGTCTGCTTTAGGGGCTGTTACTGTGAATTCTGCAGCCTCTGTCTCTGTCTTCTCAGCAGGTGAAGCATCTGTTACCGAGCTATTACCTACAGGAGCACTTGCTGTAAAAGGTGTTTCTTTTTCAGGTGCGTCTTTTTTAGAAGTTTCTTCTAGAGGTGCTTCTTCAGCTTTTGCTTCAGCAGTGGTAGCAGCGCTGTTGTCCTTATTTGATGCGTTAGTATTGCTCTCTTCTGCTTGAGGTGTTGCTTTTTGTTGGGCTGCTGTCTCATCTGAAAGAGGCAATGCATTATCTGTTTGAGTGGCTTCATGAGTCGTTTTAATTTGAGACTCGTTGACCTCTACTTTAGATGTATCCTTTTCGTCTTTTGCTTCGTCTTTCGTTGGTTCAGTTACTGCATTTTGGAGCTCATCTAAGAGAGATGTATGAGCTTCTTTGTCTTGAGCAACGAGTGTGATTTGTTCAGGAGTCTGTGTGTCAGCGACAGGCGTTGTTTGCGCTACTTCTGCGTTTTCAGTCGTTTGCGCTAATTCTGCGTTTTCAGTCGTTTGTACTTCTTCTGTGCTGGTTTCTTTTTCTGTATTTTGAGGGCCGCCGCGACGTGTGCGTCGGTTGGTGTTTCGCTTTTCCCTCGGTGCACGGCCATCTGCATTTTTATTTGCATTGGCTTTTACTTCAAGAGTGGCTTCTTCTTTTTTGTTGTTGTCTATTTGCTGTTGTTTTGCTTCTTCAGCAAGTAGAGCTTCTTCTTTTAGCTTGCCACTACGACGCTTATTTGTGTTTCTTTCGCGTTTACGCTCATTGATTTCAGGGATGACCTTTTTTGGCCGTTCTGCACGAGCAGGCCTTTTATCGTTTGCCTGAGAGTCATTAGCGGAGTCGTCACTTCGGCGGTTCTCTTTTGTGTTTTTTGGGTTGTTTCTGTGATGTCCAGTTCTTTCTTCGGCTTGCTCTCTACGGGATTGACGAGTTGAACGTGGTTTTGCCTGAGCCTCTTCTGCGTTCTCAGTCGTGTTTTGGTGTTTTACTTTTCGTTTTGCATTACGTGCTGTGTTGCGAGGGTTCTTCGTAGTGCGGCTCGTAGTTTGTTTAGGGGTACTCTGCTTCGGTCGTTCAGCGGACTTTTCGACTGCGCTTTCTGTTTCACTGGAGCCAAACAAAGCAGTAATAATGCGGCTTAATAAACCTTTCTTCACTGCTTTCGCTAGTATGTTTGATTGAGTTACCTTTGGCGCTTCAGGTGTTGGAGCAGGTGCTTTAGGTGCAATGCTTGTTACAACGGCTTTAGGTCGAGCTTCTTCGCTTTGTTGACGAGGCTCGTAAGGGGGTGTGACAGGTGCTTCAACAAGATTGTAGCTGCTATCATCTTGTAGGACAGAAGTGCTGTCGTCACGAATTCGTTCAACTTCAAAGTGCGGCGTTTCCATGTGAGGATTTGGCACAAGAATAATATGAACTTGATTGCGTTTTTCAATTTTAGCAATGTTTGTACGTTTTTCGTTTAGCAAGAAGGTAGCGACTGAAACGGGTAGAATTGCACGAATTTGTGCGGTACGCTCTTTTGCACACTCTTCTTCAATTAGTCGTAGTACAGACAATCCAAGAGATTCAACGTCGCGAATAAAACCTTGCCCATTACAACGAGGGCAAACTATGCCGCTGGTTTCACCTAAAGAAGGGCGTAATCGTTGACGAGACATTTCCAGAAGGCCAAAGCGAGAAATACGACCTAGCTGAACGCGAGCACGATCTGCTTCTAGGGCATCTTTCATGCGATTTTCGACTTCTTTTTGATTGCGAATAGGTGTCATGTCGATGAAATCAATAACAACTAAGCCACCAATATCGCGCAGGCGTAATTGACGGGCGATTTCGTCTGCCGCTTCTAGGTTTGTTTGAAGTGCTGTTTCTTCTATGTCTCCGCCTTTGGTTGCGCGAGCGGAGTTGATGTCAATAGAGACAAGCGCTTCAGTAGGGTCAATAACAATAGATCCGCCTGATGGGAGGCGAACTTCGCGTTGAAATGCGGTTTCAATTTGAGTTTCAATTTGGAAGCGATTAAATAGAGGTGTTTGATCTGTGTACAATTTAATGCGAGATTTGAAATGAGGCATAACCTGCATAACAAAATTGATGGCATCTTGATAAACGCTTTTTTCGTCAATCAGTACTTCGCCAATGTCTTCGCGTAAATAGTCGCGAATGGCTCGGATGACGATGTTACTTTCTTGATAAATTAAGAAAGGGGCAGGCTTTTCTGTCGCTGCTTGTGTGATGGATAACCACAATGTATTTAGATAGTCTAAATCCCATTGTAGTTCTTCCGTAGAGCGACCTACACCAGCTGTGCGAACAATTAAACCGCCGTTGTCGGGCATGTTTAACCCTGACATTGCTTCTTTTAGGTTGGTTCTGTCATCGCCGTCAATGCGACGAGATATGCCGCCAGCACGAGGGTTGTTTGGCATGAGTACTAGATAACGGCCAGCAAGGCTAACAAATGTGGTGAGTGCTGCGCCTTTATTGCCACGCTCTTCTTTGTCTACTTGAACAATAACTTCTTGGCCTTCGGTAAGAACATCTTTGATGTTGATTCGATTGTCAGAGTGATTTGTTCTTTTAGAAAAATACGTTTTCGAAATTTCTTTAAGTGGAAGGAAGCCATGGCGTTCTGCACCATAGTCAACAAAAGCGGCCTCAAGACTAGGCTCGATACGAGTGATTCTGCCTTTGTAAATGTTGGATTTCTTCTGTTCGCGAGAACCAGATTCGATGTCAAGATCATATAGACGTTGGCCGTCAACTAGGGCGACTCGCAGCTCTTCTTGTTGAGTTGCGTTAATTAGCATTCTTATCATTTAAGTGTGAACTCTTTATGGCCGAGTCGGTTCACCTTATAAAGACGAGTTAAATGTCCAAAATATGGATTAAAGTCCTATTTTAGGATCGTATTTCGTTGGCTTTCTTGGGTAATGGAGTGCGCCTTGCGTTTCTTATGGAGTTGAAGGAAACGATTTTATGCGATCAATACCTTTTAATAGTAACAAAACGTTAATCCTTGAGCAGGTCTCATGAATATTTAAAACTAGAGACATCGCATTTGCGTAGCCAAGGATGACATTTACCTAATCTTGACAAGGTTTTTTCCGAATCAAGCGGTTTATTATTTAAGCTTACTGTATACAGAGGTAAGATAGGTGACCGGAGTGTCGCTCCAGCTGTGTTCTTTGTGTAAGTTCTTTTGTTCTTCGAGGCGTTTTGGTGCCTCTTACCCTCTGCGGTATAGAATATAACAGTAAAAACTAAGTGCTTCAATTATAAAGGAAACCATTCTTTGGTTATGTCCAATTCAGAACGAAATAATACCGACTATTCTAAAGTCACATTTGTCACCATTGATGAAAATAATCATGATCAAAGAGTAGACAATTTTTTAATGACTCATCTTAAAGGCGTACCTAAAGGGAGGATATACAACCTCTTGCGTAAAGGTGAGGTAAGAATCAACAAAAAACGTGTTAAACCTGAAGTGCGTTTGCAATCCGGTGATGTTGTTCGAATTGCACCGATTCGAATTGAGCCAGCATCAGATAAACCCATACTTTCAGACCGTTTGAAAAATGAGATTGACGATAGAATTGTTTTTGAAGATAAGAAGCTTTTAGTCGTTAATAAACCATCTGGTTTGGCTGTGCATGGGGGAAGTGGTCTAAGTTTTGGTTTAGTTGAAGTGATTCGTCAAATGAGACCGAATGAGAAATTTATTGAGCTAGTGCATCGACTCGATCGTGATACTTCTGGTTTGATCATGGTGGCAAAAAAACGTGCGGTCTTAAAAGAGCTGCATACTGCGCTAAGAGAGAAAGAAGGTATTCAAAAGACGTATTTGGCTTTAGTGCATGGCAGTTGGTCAAAGCGTAAGTTGCAAGTAAATGCGCCACTTCTTAAAAATGAGTTGAAGTCTGGTGAGCGTGTTGTAAAAGTCCATACAGATGGAAAGGAATCTTTGACTCGGTTTAAGCTGGTTCGTCAGTTTGAAGGCTTTAGTCTAATTGAATGTGAGCCTGTGACAGGTCGAACGCATCAAATTAGGGTGCATGCTCAGTATGCTGGGCACTCTATTGTAGGTGACGAAAAGTACTCCTCAGATGATGAGTTGAAGTTGGCCAAGTCGTTAGGGTTTAAACGGCTTTGTTTGCATGCAACTCGGTTGGATTTAAACTTATTAGATGAGAGGGTTTTATTGGAAGCGCCATTAGATGATCAATGGCGAGACCTGATGAATATGGCATTAACCCCAGTCCATTCTAACTAATCGATTTCCTATGAGATGAGGCCTCTATGTGATGTTGTTAATTCAAATGTTGGGCACAGGTCTCATTTTATGAAAAGGAAATGGCTAATGTTACCGGGATGTTATTCGTCGTTACGCTGGTATCATGATAATGGCTTCACCATTTACGACGACTTTACTGTCAACGATGCATTCTGTTTTGATTGTTAGCCGTTTACGTCGAGTGTTGATGTCTGTAATTGTTACGCGAGTCATCACTGTGTCGCCAATATATACGGGAGCGCGGAATTTTAGGCTTTGTTCTAAATAAATGCATCCAGGGCCAGGAAGTGCTGTGCCAATAACAGCAGAGATAAAGCCAGCGGTTAGCATGCCGTGAGCAATGGGTTTTTTGAAACTTGTCGAGGCGGCATATTCTTCGTCTAAATGAACTGGGTTGGTGTCCCCTGTGACTTGTGCAAAAAGCTGTACATTTTCTTTTGTGACTGTACTTTCAACTTCAGATGTTTGATCAATTGAGAATGTGTTTATATCTAGCTTTGCGGTCATAAATAGGCTCCATATTGTAATGTGTTACCTATAGTACCTGTTTTATAATGAAAAAATTAAGGGGTGAAATGATTAAATTAGTGATTTTTGATTGGGATGGAACCTTGTTTGACTCAATTGATATGATTTGCCAATGTATGATGAAAGCAGGTAAGGATGTTGGGGTTGCTTTTCGAGCCGCTAATGATATTAAGGATATTATTGGGTTGGGTTTGACTGAAGCAATAGAGTCGGTTTGGCCGGAGGAGTCAAAGGAAAATCAAACTTTAGTGGTGGAGCGCTATAAGACCTTGTTTATGGCAGGAGATCATGATTCTCCTTTGCCTTATAGTGGTGTTTTAGCGTCGCTTGATACCTTGCTTGATAAAGGTTTCATGATGGCGGTGGCAACGGGCAAAAGTAGAAGAGGGTTAAATAGAGCTTTGTTATCCACTGATACTCAGAAATATTTTTCCGCTACACGTTGTGCGGATGAAACAACATCAAAGCCTAACCCACATATGTTAAAAGAATTGTTGGATGAGCTGGGTGTCTCTGCTGAAGAAGCTGTAATGGTGGGGGATACCGAATACGATTTGATGATGGCGAAAAATATTCGAATGCCTTCGGTTGGTGTTTCTTACGGTGCGCATACAAAGGATAGGCTGGTTAAATGTGATCCTGTGATTATTCTGGATGACTTTGCTGAATTAATAGACGTAATAGAGAAAATGGTATGAGTTGGACAGAGGAAGAAGATAAATTGCGACATGAGAGTGTGCCATCACAGGTTGAAAATGATGCTGAGAGTCATGCGGCGCCAAGTAATGAAGGCGAAAAAAATGCAGAGGAAGATCGTTCTGTAATCACCTTGTTGGAAAAGGTGTTGCTAGAAAATGTTCAAGAAAAGCGACGGGCAAGACGGTGGAAGATATTTTTTCGATTTGCTTTTCTATCGTTGTTTGTAGGTGTGATTTTTTTATCTATTAGTAAAACAGAGTACGTAGAAACAGGGCTTAATAAACCATTTGTTGCAGTATTGCCTTTAAATGGTGTTATTGGGGCGGGTGAGCAAATTGATTCCGATGTTGTTATTGACCTGTTAAATGATGCTTACAGCGAAAGCTCTCTGAAAGGTGTTGTAATTCGTCTTAACAGCCCAGGAGGGAGTCCTGTTCATTCTGGTATTATTTACGATGCAATTAATGAAAAGAAAATACAGTATCCATCTGTCCCTGTTATTGTTGTTGTGGAAGATGTGGTGGCTTCAGGTGGATATTACATCGCTGCTGCCGCAGATGAGATTTATGTGGATAAAGCCAGTTTAGTTGGATCAATTGGTGTTATTTCCTCTGGATTTGACTTATCTGGGTTAATTGAAAAGGTTGGGATCCAGCGCCGAACTTTTACGGCAGGGGAGAATAAAGCCTTTATGGATCCATTTGTGCCGATGTCGGAAGACGCAAAAGGTAAGTGGCAGTCTGTTTTGGATGAGACGCATCAACAATTTATCAAAGCTGTAAAAGACGGCCGTGGCGATAAACTGCAAGAAAATCAGGAGATATTTTCAGGAATGGTTTTTTCTGGGGCTCAATCTGTCACTTTAGGGTTGTCTGATGGCTTATTAAGTTATCACAAGGTCTTAGGTCAAAAATTTGAAGGTTTGGATGCTATATATTTTGAGCCGTATAAAAAGCCTTGGGAAGAGTTTGCGAAGTCTGTAGGTGTTGGTGTTATGGTGGAGTTAATATCCACGCTGGATTTGCGTTAATGTAATTAAAGAAGAATGGGCTTTCCTCATAAAGCATGCGATCTGATAAATTGTGCTTTATGAGGAATAAAGTTGCTTTAACCTTCTTCTTTAATTAACGTATTTCAGGTTTTGTTGATGTTTGTTCTAGATTCCGAGTCAAGTAAGGGGTTGATGTTGTGTCTTTTGAGCAGCTTGCATAAGGAGATAAGAGGTAATCCAATAAGGCTGTTTGGGTCACTGCCTTCCATTTTTTCAAATAATACAACGCCCAGTCCTTCGCACTTAAAGCTGCCCGCGCAATCTAGAGGGCGTTCTAGTAAAACGTAATTAGTGATTTCCTCTAGTGACAGCGCTTTAAAGTAGACGTGGTACTCATCTATCGACATTTCAGTCCGATTGGTTTTTGAATTGAGCACACATAAACTGGTTAAAAAAGTGACTTTCTTTCCGCTAAATTCTAATAATTGTTTTATTGCGTTTTCAGTAGTATGCGGCTTCCCTAAAATACAATCGTTTAATAAGGCCACCTGATCGGATGCAATAATTATAGAGTCGTCTTTTAGGGTTTGTTTAACCGCTGATGCTTTTTCTATGGCGAGCCGAGTGACCAGTGCCGATGCGGGCTCATTTGGTAAACGAGACTCGTCAATCGAGGGAGATATACACTGAAAATCCAATCGAAGTCGATTTAATAGTTCTTTTCTATAGATAGAGGAGGACGCTAAGATAAGAGTGGGCAACACTGTATTTATCCCTTTTGTAAGTTATGAAGCTCTAAAGTTGAGTAATTTACATGTTAATTCGAAAAAAAGCATAAAAAAGATGAATTTAAAACAATCATGCTTTGACAACCGTGGCACATGTCAATATTATTTGCCGCCATGTTGAATGACTCTTTACCTAAATATTTTGATCCTCGAAAAGAAGCCAGCAATGAGCTTTCTATCAGTGGGACTTTGCCCCTTAACCAGTTTAAGGATCTTTGTGCTGCCTTGGCGTCAGATGTTGGGGATGTTGTTGTTCATCTGAACTTTAAAGTTGACGAAGATCGGCGCTATATTGCGATGGGTAATCTAAAAACACAAGTTCAAATCATCTGTCAAAGATGTCTTGGGCCTGTGCCATTCGATTTGGATATTGATTTAAGTTTGGCTTTTGTTTATGACGAAGATCATGCTAAAAAAATACCTGAAGAATATGACCCAATTGTCATGACTAATGGAGAGGTGGTTCTATCAAAACTGGTAGAGGAAGAATTAATTCTTGCTTTGCCTATAGTCGCTTATCATGAAGAAAGTGGTTGCAACCCAGCAGCTTTAAAGTACGCATCGTCTACCGATGACGCAGAGGATGAGGTAATTAAACCGAATCCATTTAGTATTTTGGCAGAATTAAAAGCCAAGTAAGTTAGGAGCTCCAAAATGGCAGTACAAAAAAGTAAAGTGACTCGTTCACGCCGCGGCCAACGTCGTTCACATGATGCATTGACTGGACCAACTTTATCTGTAGATCAAACTACAGGTGAGATCCACCGTCGTCACCATGTATCAGCAGATGGTTTTTACCGTGGACGTCAAGTTATCACCCCTAAAGGTGAGTAACTAAGATACCCAATATGATTAGGGTAGCTATAGACGCTATGGGCGGGGACTTAGGTCCCCGCATTGCTTTTGAGAGTGCGTTGAAGGTACTTCAAAAATACGATGATGTGGATATATCAATCTACTATCACGACTCCTTTTCTTCTTTTATACCTCATTTACATATTAATGCGATTTCTTGTGCGGATTTTATACTCCAAACTGATACCGTTGACAGAACCTTGTTTCGCAGAAAAGAAACCACATTATACAAATCATTAAAAAGCCTTTCTCAACGCGAAGTTGATGTTGTTATTACCTTGGGTAATACCGGTGTTATGGTGGCATTGTCTCGCTTTATTCTTGGGCTGGTGCGTCCAAAACTGTATCCAGCTCTTATTCGAGAGCTAGAGAGTTCATCTTTTCGCTGTTTGGTTGATCTGGGCGCAAATGTTCACTGCCAAGCAAATATGCTTGAGGGTTTTGCTTGTTTAGGGTCTGCCTACATAGAATCTAAAAGTGATCTGGAAGCGAAAGTCGGGTTATTAAATGTTGGAGTGGAATCCAGTAAGGGTAGCTCTGTTATTCGTGAAGCGGATCAAGCGCTCAGTGCAAGATTGTGGCCTATTTATGCGGGTTATGCTGAGGGTGATGAGATCTTTACCGGGGAAAAAAATGTCATTGTATGTGATGGAATGGTTGGAAATGCCGTTCTAAAAGCATCTGAAGGGCTGTTATCTTTTATCAACAAGCAGTTAAGTACCGCTCATGATAAGCAAATTATTAATGCACTATTTAGCGGTGGTCGTCATCATGGTGCATGTTTAATTGGTGTGAATGGTAATGTGGTTAAAGGACATGGAGGCTCTGATGAGGTTGCTCTAATCGGAGCCATTGAATATGGTATTGATGTGGCAAAAAATAATCTGTGTGAAAAAATTGCTGCCAAGATTAAAAAAGAGGTTGTTTAATGAATTCTACGTTAGCGTTTGTTTTTCCTGGTCAAGGATCTCAACAATTAGGCATGTTGTCTGATATCGCAGCTGAACATGCGGTTGTTCAAGCGACGTTTCAAGAAGCATCTGATGTTTTGGGTTACGATTTATGGGATTTGGTTCAAAATAATGCAGAGTTATTAGCACAAACAGATAAGACTCAGCCTGCATTGTTAACTGCAAGTGTGGCTTTATGGCGCTTGTGGCAAGAGCAGCAAGGCGTGTTGCCAGAATACGTTGCAGGTCACAGTCTTGGTGAATACTCTGCTTTGGTATGTGCTGGCGTATTAGATTTTAAAGATGCCGTGAATTTGGTTCGATTGCGCGGTGAATACATGCAGCAAGCTGTACCTGCTGGGAAGGGGGCTATGGCGGCGATTATTGGTTTAGATGATGCTAAAGTCGTTGAGGTGTGTGCATCCATAGAGGGTGTTGTGAGTGCGGTGAATTTTAATTCGCCAGGGCAGGTTGTTATTGCGGGAGAAGCCGATAGCGTCAACTTTGCAATGGTCGCGATGAAAGAGGTAGGTGCCAAACGAGCATTGCCATTGCCTGTTAGTGTTCCATCCCATTGCGAACTGATGTTGCCTGCTGGAGAAAAACTAGCTGCAGAGTTGGAAAATATTGAGTTTAAAACGCCTTTGTGTAAATTGATACAAAACGTTACTGCTGAGGCGGTTTCAGATCCGTCATTGCTAAAGAAAAATCTGATTACTCAGTTGAGTGAACCTGTTTTATGGACGCAATCTATAGCATTGATGTCCAGCTTGGGTGTCACTCAAACAATTGAGTGTGGGCCGGGTAAGGTACTGAGTGGGTTGAATAAGCGTATTGTTACAGGGCTTGACGCGGCCAGTATTGGTGACCTGAAGGGTCTTACAGCTGTGTTAGAAAAGAATAATGCCTAGTTTTAGACGCTTACATAAAAGTATTTTTGTAAAATAATTAAAGACGGAGACGTATATGAGTCTTGATGGAAAAGTTGCTCTGGTTACTGGAGCAACGCGCGGTATTGGTAAAGCAATTGCCCAGCAGTTAGCTTCTCAAGGTGCTATTGTTATTGGAACGGCAACAAGCGAGTCTGGCGCACAAAGCATTTCTGGTTACCTCAGCGAACTAGGTAATGTGGGAAGAGGATATGTTTTGGATGTGGCTTTTTCAGAATCGGTTGATTCAGTGATTAAGCAAATCACAACTGATTTTGGTGCACCTACAATATTGGTTAATAACGCCGGTATTACGCGTGATAATCTGATGCTTAGAATGAAAGATGATGAATGGAGTCAAGTTCTTAATACAAACTTAACGTCAGTCTTCCGTGTCACTAAAGCCTGCATGAGAGGCATGACGAAAGCACGATTTGGCCGTATTATTTCAATCAGCTCTGTTGTCGGATCAATGGGTAATGCTGGTCAAGCAAACTACTCAGCTGCAAAAGCAGGTCTTGAAGGGTTTAGTCGATCTTTGGCAGCAGAAATTGCATCTCGCGGCATTACTGTTAACTGTGTTGCTCCTGGTTTTATCGAAACGGATATGACAAAAGACTTGCCAGAAGAGCACAAAGCAAAGTTAGTAGAAAAAGTGCCTGCATCTCGTTTAGGTCAACCACAAGAAATTGCATCCGCTGTTGCCTTTTTGGCGTCAGAAGGTGCTGCGTATATAACTGGTGAAACGCTGCATGTCAATGGTGGCATGTATATGACGTAATTTGGGTTGAATTTTGTTTAAAGATCAACGAAAATAGCCAGCCGGTTCATTGAGAAAAATCTTTTAAAGAATTTGAACAATTAATCATGCTCAATTGAGCTTTATAATGATAATAGTAGGAACTTCTAATGAGTAGCATTGAAGAACGCGTTAAAAAAATCGTTTGTGAACAACTTGGTGTTAAAGAAGAAGAAGTAGTGTTAGCTGCCTCTTTTGTTGATGATCTAGGTGCCGATTCTCTTGATACAGTTGAACTAGTAATGGCTTTAGAAGAGGAATTTGAAACTGAAATTCCTGATGAAGAAGCTGAAAAAATCACTACAGTTCAAGCGGCAGTTGACTACATCAACGATAACTTGTAATTCATAGTGCAATAAGTTTTTAGGAAAGCCGCTTGTAATTCTTACAGCGGCTTTTCTTCTTTATAATAAGATTGAACATAATTGCGTGTTTAGGAGAAAAATATGTCACGTCGTCGGGTCGTTGTCACAGGCATGGGAATGGTGACGCCTCTTGGCAATAATGTTAAAGAGACTTGGGACAATGTGCTTGAAGGAAAAAGCGGTGTTTCTGATATAGTCGCTTTTGATGCACTTCAATTCTCTACTCGTTTTGCTGCACAGGTATCTAATTTTGATTCATCTGTTTACATGACTGCAAAAGAATCTAGAAAAATGGATCTTTTTATCCAATACGGTGTCGCAGCGGCTGTTCAAGCTTTAGATGATGCTCAAGTGAATGAAAATACCGTTGATCTAAATAGAGTAGGGTGTGCGATTGGTTCTGGTATCGGTGGTTTGCCGATGATAGAAAAAAACGTGGGATTGTTACAAGAGTCGGGTCCAAAACGAATTTCTCCATTTTTTGTACCAGGCGCCATTATTAATATGATTTCTGGTCATATCGCAATACGGTTTGGTTTTAAAGGTCCGAATATTTCCATTGTCACGGCTTGTACTACTGGCACTCATAATATTGGTATGGCTGGCAGAATGATTGCTTATGGCGATGCTGATGTAATGGTTGCGGGCGGTTCAGAAATGGCCATTACTCCATTGGGTATTGGCGGATTTGGTGCAGCTAGAGCGCTTTCAACACGTAATGATGATCCTAAAACAGCGAGTCGTCCATGGGATAAAAACCGCGATGGTTTTGTTATGGGAGACGGTGCTGGAATCTTAGTACTAGAAGAATACGAACATGCTAAAGCACGAGGCGCGCAAATTTATGCGGAGTTGAGTGGCTTTGGTATGAGTGATGATGCTTTTCATATGACAGCGCCACCTGAAAGAGGTGTGGGTGCGTTATCTGCAATGAAATCAGCACTAAAAGATGCAGAGATAGACCCTGTTGATGTTGATTATATAAATGCTCATGGAACATCGACCATGGCTGGGGATTTAGCAGAAAGTAATGCTGTTAAGGCACTAATGGGGGCAGATGCTTCTGATGTGTCTATTAGTTCCACCAAATCTATGATAGGGCATTTGTTGGGTGCTGCTGGTGCTGTTGAGTCTATTTTTTCTATTTTATCTATTAGAGACCAACTTGCGCCACCAACGATTAATCTTGAAGAACCAAGTGATGGCTGTGATTTGAATTTCGTACCATTAACGCCACAGAAAAGAAAAATTGATGTAGTACTGAATAATTCTTTTGGTTTTGGTGGGACAAACGGAACGCTTGTGTTTAAGAAAATGTAATAGTTGGCATAATTTGTTTGTTAAAAACAAATTATGCCAATCATTTTAATGGGTTGTTGAGCTAGTGCTTCCGTTTTTATCGCGTAACGCGCTAATTAAGGTTGCAATATCGTAGTCTTTTCCATTTTGTTCATATTCATAAGCGGCTTCTTCAAAATTTTGATATAAGTCCAATTCCTTATCGCCTAAGAAATGGAGGCATTCTCCTCCCACAAACCAGAGCAGTTCTCTTTTAATAAGAACGGTAAGGTTAGGGTAGCAGCGAATAAGTCTCGCTAATAGCTCTTGAGCATTAAAAAGGTAGTTAGGAGAGAGTGATTCTGTTTCTTCCATTAGACCTTGCCATTTCTGTAAAAAATCGGCCTCTTCTTCCGCCAGTGAATCTGCGTTGAAAGGGGCGTGATCAAGCATTCTTTTTTTGAGTTCAGTGAATGAATCTAAAATATATTGGGTACGTAAGTTCACTAAAAAACCTGTTTAATTATTGATGGACAACTGGGCAATTTGCCTGCTGAGATAGATTATGACACATGCAATAGAAATAAGTGATCTTAAAAAGCGTTATGAGAGCGGATTTGAAGCGCTCAAAGGCATTAACTTAAAAGTTGAGGAGGGTGATTTCTTCGCATTGCTAGGGCCAAATGGTGCGGGTAAGTCTACCACAATTGGTATTTTATGTTCACTGATAAATAAAACAGAAGGTAAAGTATCTATCTTCGGAGTAGACATAGATGAAGATTTTGCCAAAGCGAAAAAGTATTTGGGCGTTGTTCCGCAAGAGTTTAATTTTAATGTGTTTGAAACGGTTTTAAATATTGTTGTGACACAGGCAGGTTTTTATGGAATAGACAGAGCTTCGGCCTTTGAAAGAGCAGAAAAATATTTAAGATTATTGGATTTGTGGGACAAAAAAGACACCCAATCACGAATGCTATCAGGTGGAATGAAAAGGCGCCTAATGATTGCAAGAGCTCTGATACATGAGCCTCAAGTTCTGATTTTGGATGAACCTACCGCGGGTGTTGATATCGAGCTGCGTCGTTCAATGTGGGAATTTATTAAAAAACTTAATGAACAAGGCACAACCATTATTTTAACTACGCACTATTTAGAAGAAGCAGAGCAATTGTGTCGTAATATAGCCATCATTAATCGCGGTGAAATTATTGAAAATACCAGTGTGAAATCTCTGTTAAAAACATTAAACATGGAGACCTTTATTTTTGATGTTGAAGCAAAAATATCGTCGTCTTTTGTTATCGATGGTTATCCCATTAAGAGGATTAACGAAGGGCATTCTTTTGAGGTGGAAGTGTCCAAAGGTCAATCTATTAATTCTGTATTTTCCCATTTATCTGAACAAGGTATTAATGTGATCAGTATGAGAAATAAATCCAATCGCCTTGAAGAGTTATTCGTTAAATTAATTAAGGATAAAGAATGAATCAGTCAGAAATACTTATTGCGTTTCTTACCATTGTTCGTAGAGAAATTCGTAGGTTTATGCGTATCTGGCCACAAACCTTACTTCCGCCGGCGATTACGATGACATTGTATTTTGCTATTTTTGGTAATTTGATTGGTAAACGAATAGGTGAAATGGGCGGATTTAGCTACATGGAATACATTGTTCCTGGCTTGATCATGATGTCTGTTATTACAAATTCGTACTCTAATGTTTCAGCGTCTTTTTTCTCTGCAAAATTTCAACACAGTGTCCAAGAGTTGTTAGTTTCCCCAACGCCTAACTGGGTGATTTTAATGGGGTACGTTTTGGGTGGTGTTGTTCGTGGCTTACTTGTAGGTTTGATTGTCACTATTCTGTCATTGTTTTTCACTCAGCTACAAGTTGAGAATCTCTTTGTGACTGTTTTGGTGGTCTTTTTAACGGCAGTATTATTTTCACTGGGAGGGTTTATAAATGGTTTGTTCGCCAAAAGTTTTGATGACGTCTCTATTGTTCCTACTTTTATATTGACGCCGTTGACCTATCTTGGTGGTGTATTTTATTCGATTGATCTGTTATCAGAGGTTTGGCAAAATTTATCATTGTTAAACCCAGTTTTATATATGGTGAATGCATTTCGTTTTGGCATTCTTGGTGTTTCTGATATTAATGTGTCGTGGGCTATTTTCATCATTGTGTCATTTATAGTGGCATTGTTCAGCTGCGGTTTGTATTTATTGGACCGTGGGCATGGCATTCGAAATTGAGGTTAGAGTAAATGGGATTATTACCTTTAGGACAACAAACTGAATACGTTTCTCACTATGATGTGGATTTATTGTTTCCGATTCCGCGAGTCGATAAGTGGTCTGAAATGGGCATAGAGTCTGAAAAGTTGCCTTTTTATGGGGAAGATATTTGGAATGCTTATGAAGTGTCTTGGTTAGATCAAAAAGGCAAGCCTATTGTAGTGGTAGCTGAGTTTCGTTTCCCATGTAATTCGCCTAATATTATTGAATCAAAATCCTTCAAATTGTATTTGAATTCGTTTAATCAAACGTCTTTTGAAAATCAAGACACTGTTGTGGCCTTGTTGACTGATGATTTGACAAAGGCCGCTGGAGCTGAAGTGACTGTGATGATTCGTGATCTTGATGCCACTCAGTCTCTGGTTGTTATTAAGCCTGATTACTGTATTGATGATCTTGATGTTGAAATCAATGCTTATCATCCTGATTCATCATTATTGAAGCTTGTTGAGAGTGATGATGCAAATGACGGTGTGGTTGAAGAGAGTCTAGTAAGCCATCTACTGAAATCAAATTGCCCGGTAACCAGTCAACCTGATTGGGGTTCTGTGCAGATTGGATACAAAGGCAAGGCGATTGATCACGAATCTCTTCTGAAGTATGTTATTTCTTTTAGAGAGCATACCGATTTTCACGAGCAATGTGTTGAACGTATGTTTATTGACATTATGAGCCACTGTCAGCCTGAATCTCTATTGGTCTCGGCTCGTTACGTAAGGCGTGGTGGGCTAGACATTAATCCATATCGTGCATCTTATGACGTAACATTAAATAATGATCGTTTAACTAGGCAGTAGACATTGTAAACTGTGATTATGCAAAAGGAAGCGATTAAGTATCCATTGCTTCCTTTTCTGCTAATGCTTTTGCATATTTCTTTTCCAAGTCAGCATCAGCAAATTCCAGCCTTTCCCACTCCATTTTTTTGCATCGTATTGCTCTTTTATAGCATCGTAATTATAGGGTGCAGGGGTATTTAAAAGATTTATTTTTGCGTCACTTATTTCTTTTTTTAATTTAATGATCTCGTTGTTAAGATGAGTGGTCAGCTCTCATCGTTACTCTTAGAAGGTGCTTCCCCTCTCACACTGCTTTTTTCTGTAAGTTTCTGAGCCAATTCACGATTTTCTTTTGTTGCAGAATGAAGTTCATTATTCAGTAAATCCACACAGGTTTCAGACTCGTGTAATAAGTGCTCTAATTGGGCAACTCCATCTGCTTCTTTTTGTGCGTGCTCATTGGCTTTAAGATGATTGTCTTCAAGCTTATTCGTTTCAGGGTCATTAAATGATTCTTGCTTTTGACTTTCTATAAAGTGCCAGTGTGCGCCAGATCAGACAACCTGCGATAAAAAATAAAATGGCAGCGCTTTCGAGTAGGTCCCACAATAACCATTTATCCATTAGGTTGTTCTCTCATATAAACGTGCGGAAATCGCTACAATATGCCAATATCCAACATTAAATTTAGTCCATAATGGCCAATTAATAAATAAAAAGGGTGTATATGAGCAATGATATTATTCAAGCAATGCGTATGCGTGCTTCACAAAATCAATTGTCAGGGCAGGGGCCAACAAAAGAGCAATGGCTTGACGTGCTTGATGCGGCCAGTCGAGCGGCGGATCATGCTGGAATCAAACCATGGCGTTTTCGAATTTTTGAAGGGGATTCCAGAGATAAATTAGGCGAATGTTATTGGCAGTGTGCCAAATCTGAAGTCAGTGAATTACCAGAAAGTAAAAGAGAGAGCTTCATTAAAAAAGCGCAGCGTGCCCCTGCAGTATTAATGGCTTATGCGAGTATAGATACTCATCCTAAGGTCCCTACTATTGAACAAATAATGGCGGTGGCGGCATCCTGTCAACAAGTATTGCTAGGTTTGGAATCTTTGGGATACGGTGCTATTTGGCGTACAGGCCCTGTTGCTCACAGTGATATAACGAAATCTTTATTAGGTCTTCAAAGTAACGATCAAATAGTCGGCTTTATTTATGTTGGTCAAAGCACAGAAGTAAAACCTTATGTAGAAGACACAGGCATTCAATCACGGGTAACATGGGCTTAGTGAATAAAAAAATAATTCAGTGATAAAGTGCTTGCTTTTCAATTACTTCGTACTTATTATACGCGCACTCTTTATTGAGTAGGCCGTACTGGTGAGCTGTCCGAGTGGCCGAAGGAGCACGCCTGGAAAGCGTGTATGTCGAAAGGCATCAAGAGTTCGAATCTCTTGCTCACCGCCAAATTTTAAAAAAGACGTCTTAAGGCGTCTTTTTTTTCGTCTGTTGTTTATGCTTTTTCTCTCTATCTCTTTCCATATGACTTTTTCTTGAGCTTTTCGCTTCAAACTGGCTAGTCTCGAAAATTTCCCTATATCTTCTTTTAAAATCATTGATTACGTAAGGCATTTTAGTCTGTGTGTCGCAGCTAAACTTAAAATCAAAAATGCCCTTACGATGTAATCATAAGGGCATTTTTTTGTATGGTGCTTAACTAAGCATTTAAGCACTAATGTAGGTAGCCTATTACTCAGGGTTGATTTTCAGCAACTCCACATCAAAGATCAGCGTTGAGCCTGCGGTGATAATCCCCGTTGAGTTTTCACCGTATGCAAGGTGGCTTGGGATGTAGAAACGTCGTTTCTCACCTTCTACCATCAACTGAACTCCTTCTGTCCAGCCTGCGATGACTTGGTTTAATCCAAAGGTAATGGGTTCGTCGCGATCTACTGAGCTATCGAAAACACTGCCATCAATTAATGTTCCATGATAATGGACTTTCACTTGATCACTGGCTTTTGGATGTGTTGAACCCGTGCCCGATGTTAGTATTTTGAATTGCAGACCTGATTCCGTGGTGACTATGGTTGGGTCTTTTTTATTCTCTTCAAGGAAAGCGCTGCCTGCTCTGGCATTTTCAATGGCCATTTCTTTGTTCTTTTTCGTTTTGTTATAAAAGAAGAAGGCAACAACTACAATAATGATTAATAAAAAGACTTTTGACATAATGCTCGCTCGGTAAACGTGTGTTTAAAAATTTAATCCGTGACTTTATATGGGATAGCGCCGTTGCTCAAGTAAGAATTTCTCTTAGTGTAAAATGATTCCTTTGGAATAACGTGGTTAGGGGGGTGTTTCAATGCACAATCTATTTTAAGGGAGACGGTTACATAGTACGCCCCCGTAACATGTTAGAATGCCGAGACACTCATGCGGAAGCATGTTTATGAATGCGTATTAAATAATGAAGTCATTTGAATCGTCGTCTTTGCTTTTCATATGTGGAAAGCTTTGGTCAAAATATCGACCAAGAAATTTCTCATCATAGTTCCCATCAGAGCGAGCGGTACCAGCGTAAACGTCAAAAAAAATATCATCACAACTGGATTCGGCTGTAGAAGAAACGCAATGACGTTTAGTCAGTAGTAATGATCAAGCGTGCTTTTCCATAATCCTTAAGAAAATCAAATAAGGCTCTATTTAGCCATGTAAACAGCGATATATTGTAACCGTAGGATGAGCCTATCGAAATAAAAGGTGTAAAACATCATTAGGTGGGTTAATTTTTTAATTGTACTGTAAGGAAAATAAGAGCTTTTGTAATAGATAAAGGGTTTTTCAGGCTAAACTGAACCCTACTATAAAAGAAATGCACAATTGTACAGTAATGCATCAATAGCCTTATTAGGTAGCTTGGATTCGGTGACATAGAGGAGGTCAAATTGACTAAAATACGAATGGCTATATTGAGTGATTCACCTGCAATTAACGCTTTGTCTGTCCATCTTGGTTACGCGCAGCCATTACAAGACATTGCGGATAAAAGGCTACAATGTCTGCTGGATTCAAACACTGATTGGGTTTGGGTGTATGAAGAATCCAACGTTGTACTTGGGTGGATTCATGTGTTCCAGGCGAATCGTGTAGCATCTGCCCATTTTTTTGAAATTGGAGGGCTTGTTGTTGACCTTACAATGAGAAAAAAAGGCATTGGCCGACGGTTGATTGAGTTTGTTCATCATGAATGTAATATAGAAGAATCTGAGCTACGGGTAAGATGCAACGCTAAACGAGAAGGGGCACATCAATTTTATCAAAAAGTAGGCTTTCACCGTTCTAAAACACAGTATGTTTTTAAAAATGAATTAACCTGAGAGAAACGTTAAAAAGTGATCGGAGACAGTGAATGACATTTAATGGGATATTATCATTCAAATGAACTGGATATAAGATAAATAGGGTCAAAGGTGAATTACCACCTTGTTACTTTGAATCTTATTAGGAATGTATTATAAATAACACACTCCATCTTTTTAGTTTCCCTCTCTCTGGTCTCTTTCATAAACTTGATCCGATCTAAGGCTAATTATTTCTGTGATTCAATGAATGCGGTTTAGCTCAAAAGGCATTTACCCAGTAAAGAGAGTAAATGCCTTTTTTTATGATTTTAGTTTGTGTTGTCATAAAAACATAAGTAGAATAAAAGTATATATATATACATTAAGTCTAATTTTTATGCAAAAAATACTTGACCGATACATGTTAGTCGCCCATTCATACCGTGTATTTTTTCCAGACCTAACGGAAGTCGTAATACATAATCTAATCGAAAATCGCATTCATTATATTGAAAATGCGTTTACTGCTCGTCGTGTTGGCGACGACTCTCTCCTAGACACCGAAAACTACGAAAATGAGATGAATGATGATGGTCTAATTGGCCCTTATGTAAAATTCAATCCCGATGGTAGTAAGCTAAAATCGCTTTCGCTGCTGATACGAGATGACGATGGACAGCCAATTGGACTTATGTGCCTTAACATGAGAGTCGACGGGCTAGAGCTCGCATCGCGCCATTTACAACGTTTAATCTCATCCTCTGTCATCGAAGACCAACCTATTTTAAAAAATGACTGGCGCGAAATGGCCAATCGTGTTATTGCCAATACTTTATCAGAGCGAAAAGTCGCGCTGTCCCATTGTAAAAAAACGGATCGTTTCGCCATCATAAAAGCACTGAATGACGCGGATATCTTTCTTTCAAGAGGGTCTTCCGATTACGTAACAGAGGCGTTGAGTATATCTAGGGCCAGTTTTTATCAGCTATTAAAAGCCGTCAAACAAGATTAACTCACTTACAGAAAGGTGACCATAATGCTAATAAAGAAACAACCAATGCGTGACTTTAGTCTTGAAGTCTTTTTTTCTGAATGGGAGTTCGCTGCGAAACACCATATGACGGCATCGGATCTGGAGAGTATGACCCTTGATGAGCTGCTTTCTATGGCAAGTGAAGAAGAAAAGGCGGCATTCAATAACCTTTGGCTTGGGTATACCGAGACGTGGGGAGCGCCAGCGTTAAGAGAAGAAATTGCTAAAACTTACGCTATGGAAGGTGAACAAATATCATCAACAATAGAAGCAAAGAACATTCTTTGTTTGGCTGGTGCCGGGGAAGGTATCTACAGTGTGTCAAAGTGCTTATTAGGGCCTGAAGATCACGCAATTGTACCGACACCCAATTATCAAAGCGCTGAAACCGTGCCTTTATCTATTTGCGAAGTAACGGGTGTTCCATTACTGACTCAAAACACAGAAGGGCAAAAAGGGTGGTTTTTGGACATGGATGCCATTAAATGCGCTATTCAGCCTAATACAAAACTATTGTCTTTAAACTTCCCTCATAATCCAACAGGTATGCTGATCAGTAACGCTGAAATGCATGAGCTGATTGTGCTGTGTAGGGAGCATGGGATTTATATCTTGTCTGATGAAGTTTATCGTGGAGTGGAGCTCGATGAGTCAGATCAAATGCCACAGATTGCTAATCTTTATGAAAAAGGCATCTCTTTGAATGTGGTGTCAAAAGCCTATGGCTTGCCGGGTTTGCGTATTGGTTGGATTGCTTCTCAAGATCAAGATCTATTGCAAAAGGTTGAGCGGTATAAACACTTTTTGTCTATTTGTAATTCGGCACCGTCTGAAGCATTGGCCCTGATTGCTCTAAAAAATAGAGACACGATTTTTGCTCGTAATCGAACTCTAATGAAGCGCAATGTTCTGTTACTGGAAGCGCTCTTTGATGAATTTTCCGGTCTGGTGGAATGGCAAAGACCAAAAGGTGGATGTGTGGCTTTTCCTCGTTATATCGGCCCAGAAAACGTTGAGGTTTTTTGTCGATTTTTATTGGAAGACAGTGGCGTGCTGCTGCTACCTGCATCGATTTATAGGTCTGATTTATCGGCAGTATCGCAAGACCGTTTTCGTATTGGTTTTGGGCGAGATGAAGTGTTTAAAGACGGTATAAAGGCGATGCGTCAACACTTTGAATCCCATTATAGCGACTTCAAGAAAACAGTGTGATGGGTTAATCAAGGAACAGCTATGCGTATTGTATCGTTAACAGAAATTATGGACGCGTTATCGACTAAAAAGCACTCAGAACTGAATGCCGCATCCCCAATCGATGCAGTACGTCAGGCATTTATTGATTATTCTCAGGCATTTATTGATTATTCTCAGGCATGATTGAACAGACTCAGCCAATGCAAATTTTGTTTAAAGATTCGCAAGATGAGTTTATTGGTGATTGTCATGTAAAAGCGGCTCAAAAACGAGCTCATCCGTACTTTGTTATTAAAGTGGCGGCAGGGTTCTATCAAAGCGTTGCCAATGGGTTGCCTGCAAACAGTGGGCTCATGCTGGTTATGTCTGCAAAAACGGGGTACCCAATCGCACTTTTGCAAGATGAAGGTTGGTTAACGCAAATTAGAACGGCGGCGGCTGGCGCGTTAGCTGCGTCGCTTAAACCCGTTAAACAAACAGACTGTTTGGGTGTGATTGGAACAGGGGACCAAGCGTATTTACAAGTAAAACTAATCAGTAACATATTGGGGTTACAACGTGTTGCGGTGTTGGGTCGATCATTCGAGAAGAGCAAAGCATTTTGCGACACACTTGCTGAAGAGTTGAATGTATTGGCGACGCCAATGGATACCGTGAAAGGGGTGTGCCATGCCAGTCAAATACTGATCACAGCAACGCCATCAACAACCGCGTTAGTAACGGCGGATGATCTACCCGAATCATTGCATATTGTTGCAATTGGCGCTGACAGCCCTGGTAAGAGCGAAATCGCGCCTTCTGTCTTTGCTAAAGCGAGCATTGTTATTACGGATAACCACGAACAGTGTTTGCATCATGGCGACTTCGGCGCGGCGGTTACGGCGCAAGCGATTGAAGAAAACGGTGCCATTGCTTTTGGTGATGTATTAGCAGGGAAGTATCCGAACATGAATTTCCAGCAAGCTGGTATTTCTGTGGTGGATCTTACTGGAATAGGGGCGCAAGACCTTGCGGTTGCGTCTTTAGTGGTGGATTGTCTCGAAATTGAGGGCTGATATTTATGGAATGCGAATCTCATGGTGTGGGTTCTATTGATTAAATATGACATTGCTTGATGGAAGAGTGCATGCCTTTGGATGGGAGCACTCTTTCGTTTTTCAATTTTTTATATGTTTATTGATTAGTTTTTGCGTTAGTAGAAGTGAAAGCTCTTCTGCTCTGGCTAGAGCGCCTTCCATGTAGCCACCGCAATCATTGGTAAACTCGGTGGCCCCCAATAAAATTTTCTCTTCCCAGACAGAACTCAAGGTGGTCGGCAAACCATATTCTGGGTGATGATACAAAGGTTGTAAGTCCAGGTTGCTGGCACTTTGTGGTTCCGTTGCCCAGTCCTGTAATTGGTATGAGATAGGCGTTAGGGCTTGTTCACCAAAAAGCCTGCTTAACTGATGTAGTGATGCTTGTTTTATTTCTTCTTGGTGATTGATGCGAGCGGATGCGGGAATACCAACAAAACCAAATAATGCCGCAGGCGTACCAGTAATAGAAGAGGCATCGTGTATTTCAATCATTGGCCCTCGGCGACTTATGGCATCACCTGATAGGCCTTCCTGACGCCAAAAGGGAGTGTCATAGGTGGCGACAAATTTTGCTTGTCCCCCCATCCAAGTAGGAATATTTTCTAAGGCATTTAATTTCTCTTTGTCTAATTGTGGCGAAAAAGTCAGATCGGCAATGACTCTTGGAGGGATGGCTAACACAATGTAATCGGCAGAATGCTGTTTGCCATTGGAAAAGTGTAATTGACCAGATTGCTCAATCTTATCGACATGAGTGTTTGTGTGAAGCTTCTCATTGGGTAAAGATTGTCTGAGTTTTTCAATCAGAGCGCTAACCCCGCCTTCAATTCTATATGAGCCTTGCATAGAGGCATGTCCCATTCCTCTATGCACTTGAGCACGTTCATCTTCATAAAGTAATTCTCCGATTGAATATTGTTCAAAGACACCGAGAGATAAGGATTGTGTTAATTTTTCCATTCTATACTGTCCTGGCCAAAACCAGGAAGGGCCAAGGTCAATGCCTGATGTCCCCGTTTTTAATGATTTAATACGACCACCATATCGGCTTCGTGATTCATACAATTGGTAGTCGATGCCCTTTTCTTGTAGGTGTAGGGCAAGCATTAACCCTGATAAACCGCCACCAATAATTGCGACTGAAGAATGCATTAAAATTTCTCGCTGCTTGGCCTGAGGTCTAATTCGTGTGTCCAAATGGATTGAGGTTGTTGGCTTAATTGCAAATACATTTGGGCGATATCATTGGGTTCCATCATGCTGTCTGGATGAAGTGTATGCAATTTCCGACTGTTTTCTGTATCAACGATGCCATCTAAAATGGCGTGTACGACATGAATACCATCTGTCTGGAACTCTCTAGCTAAGGACTGAGTGAATCCTCTTAGGGCGAATTTTGCGGAGGCAAACGCAGAAAAATTTGCGCCACCTCTTATGCTGGCCGTTGCGCCCGATACGATAAAACACCCTTCGTTTACTTCTTGCATATCAGGAATAACAGCATGGGTGAGATTTACGGCGCTTAATGTCATAGATTGCCAACATGATTGGAAATCATCTGTTGTGGTGTGCAAGAAAGGCTGAATAACAAGTTGAGCCGTGTTGTGAACGACAACCTTAGGCGTACCAAATTCGGTAATTAAGGCGCTAATAATGTCTTTGGTTTGCTGTGCATTGGCTAAGTCACATTGTCTAATATCAAATGCTTCTAACGTTTCATTTAGGGATCGATTGAGACCAATGACGGTGTAGCCGTTTTCTTGAAATGTTGCCATAAGAGATTGGCCTAACCCAGTGCCCACTCCAGCAATAATAACCAGTCCTTTATTGCTCATGATATTGTTCTCTTTGTTAAATGGAATATATCTATCGATTGATAGGTTGATAAATCGTATTCTTTTTGACTTTTAAAGTCAAGGGAGTCAAATTAAGAGTAGATTTTTCAAAAAGGTATTTAAAAGGGAGAAAATTTGAAAACTGTAAATAACGATAAGGAAGTCCAAATTTTTGTTATTTACAGATTTAATAGAAGGAGTGTCAGATCTTAAACTAAATCATCTAAGCCCGTGAAACGAATTGGTCTGCCTTTTTCATTAATGGATGTGCCTGTTACTATTGCTTGAACAATGGTGCGGCTGTCGCTAGGACGGGTGATGGTTTGATGAAAACAAAATTTAATTTTGCTCAGTTTCTCCACGTGAGTGGTCACAACAAACTCATCTTGGCTGACCAGTGGAGATTTGTAATCTATTTCCGCTCTAATAACGACCAAGTTAATGTTATTCATAGCAAGTTTAGTAAAATTAACGCCTTTACTCTTGAGAAATTTATGACGAGCGTGTTCTAAATAATTCTGATAAACAGAGTTATTTACAATTCCTTGAATGTCGCATTCGTAGTCTCTTACTTCAAAGTGGGTAATGTGTTGTTCTTCCATGTTGTCCTGCTTTTTTATATAAAATTTTCGTTTGAAGCTGATTGCCAATTAAAATCGGCAATCCTTGTTAATTTGTTAATTTGTTAATTTGTTAATTTGTTAATTTGTTAATTTGTTAATTTATTGATACTTGATTTCCTCCTTTGTCTTTTGCGTGGATTAGATTATCTTTTGCCCGTTCCAAAAGATGTTCACCAAGCTCTTGTCCAACCAATGTGGCAATACCAATAGATACAGTTAAAGTAGATAGAGGTTCTTGTGTTCTCTTTGTGCGAATGACTTGCCTTTCAACTTGAAGGCGGATCTGTTCGGCAAGCTGTGAGTTAAAACTGAGGCTTTCTTCACAAACCAAAATGGCGAAAGTCCCTCCCTCAAGGCGTGCGGTAACGCTATTTTCAATATTTTTACTTTGTAGAAATTGGCCCAAAAAGCGAATGATAGCTGTGCCGACTTTTTTACCATACTTTTTATTGATACGCGAAAGGTCGTCAATATCAATTAAGATTATGGAGAGGTCATCTTCCGCCGTATTGATCCATGAAAATAGGTGTCTTTCTAAGCCCCGATTGTTTAATAACCCTGTAACGGGGTCGGTGTCAGAGCTTTTTTTGGCTTGATCGATTTCTCTCTTTAATGAAGTAATCTGATGCTGTACTTCTTGTAAGCTTTCTTGAAAAAGGTGAGTTTGATCTGAGGCTTTTTTTGAATCAACTTCAAGATAGTGAATGATTTTTTTGATATTCTCCATTCGATTGTGACTTTTTAACGCTTTTTTTGTTTTTTCTAGTGAACTATTAAGTGCTTCTAGCTCCTGATTCATTTTCTCTGAGCTGGTTTCTATCGTCCCTATCATGCTATCTAGTTGATTTATTTGCCCATGATTAACTTTTAAATCCTCATCCAAAATGAATTCTTGAAAGAGCTCTTTTGAAACAAAGTCGGGTAAGCTTCCAAGCTTTTGAATGGTCGAGTCCATCATGTGATTAAGTTTTTTATTTCGATTGGAAACGTAGGTATACCAAATACCATAATTATATGGTGTTGGTGCAATTTTCAGTTTGATCATCAAAGGGACGGCTTTACGCAGTAAGCTCACCGCCTGAGAAGGACTTTCTTGGCGCATCTTAACCTCTTAAAGAAGATAAAACGCTAAATCCGTTTGGCGTAAAATAAGTGACATAATTATGTATCTGTAGAAGATATTTCATTGATCTAACTTAAAATTCTCAACAAATCCTAATCGTATCGACAGCTTTTTTTGAGACTTTAGTATTATTTTTACCCGTGGTGCATTTGGAAAATAAGGTGAAAGGAGTAAGTTACTCACCCTCAATAAGAGATTATCATTAATTATCTAGAAAAATGGTAATACGATGAGTAACTTACAGACTGTTTATAACA